>NZ_JAHLEC010000045.1 GCF_018861705.1 Clostridium psychrophilum
TTTATTGAAATTTTCATATTAATTTACAATATTTTCAAGAGGCATAGCCTAAAATTTGAAATAGCTTAACTCCTACCGGAGAAAATATAGCTTTTTGTGGCTTAATCATAAACTTTATTTGTTAGATAAAATAAAGTTTATACAATTAGGTGAAGAAAATAGAATACTATTGTAAATAGTAAGGTTAGTTAAAAATTCACATTCAAATTACCATAAAATTTGAAAACTTAATTAAAGAACAGGAGGACTAATAATGATACCTCTTAATGAACTACTAGAAAAAACAGTAAAGCAAAATGCATCAGATTTACACTTAACAGTTGGATCGGTACCAGTTATTAGGGTGAATGGATATTTAATAAGAGTAGGTGAAGAAAAATTAACTCCAGAAGATACACAAAAATATTCAAGGGAAATTTTAAAAAAATTTTATGAAGAATATGAAGAGAATGGAGAAATTGATACATCTTATTCTATTGGAGGTCTTGGAAGATTTAGAGTTAATGTATATAAACAAAGGGGAAGCGATACCATAGCTATTAGAGTAGTTGCATTAAAAATACCTACTTTAAAGCAACTTGACCTTCCAGAGGTTGTAAGGGTTCTCACAACCAAACAAAGGGGATTAGTTTTAGTAACAGGACCTACCGGAAGTGGCAAAAGTACAACACTTGCAGCTATGGTTAATGAAATTAATTCTACTAGAGCTTGTAATATTATTACTCTTGAAGATCCTATAGAATATTTGCATAAACACAATAAATCTATTATTAATCAAAGGGAAATTGGAAAAGACAGCAAAAATTACAAAAATGCTTTAAGAGCTATACTTAGAGAAGATCCAGATGTTATATTAGTAGGCGAAATGAGAGATCTTGAAACTATTGCTATTGCTATTACAGCAGCTGAAACTGGGCATTTGGTTTTCTCTACGTTACATACTATAGGCGCAGCAAAAACAGTAGACAGAATAGTGGATGTATTTCCTCCATATCAACAGCAACAAATTAAAGTTCAATTAGCCGCTGTAATGCAGGGCATAATTTCTCAGCAATTGATACCTAAGGTAAATGAAAAAGGAAGAATTGCGGCACTTGAAATAATGATATCAACGCCAGCAATTCAAAACCTCATTCGAGAGGGGAAAACACACCAGTTACAGTCATGTGTTCAAACTGGAGGCAAATATGGTATGAAGACTATGGATATGTCAATTTCAGAATTATATAAAAAAGGCACAATATCTAAAGAAGAAGCAATGACTTACTCAATTGACAATGAAATGATGGTTAGAATGTTATCACTTTAGTGAACAATGAAAAAAAAGCTAAAAGTATATAAAAATTATAGCTTTTAACTTTTTTTAGTATTATTAAAAAAATGGATGTTTTTGTATTTAGATGGATATTCTTAACGATATAATATTGCTTTTTCTATATATTGCTATTATACTTAGTTTAATAGGACAAGTTAGTTTTTAATATCATTAATTTAATGTAATTTACTAATTTGAAATTAAGTTTATATATATCCATAAATATGCAATAAAATGTAATTTGTTTTAGCTGCATTTGAATTTATAATAAATATTTTAGAAAAACGATTTAATTAAGAGGAAAATGATTTTTCTTGTTGAATATATACACTTGAGGTTTCTCTTATGAGGGGGGATAAACTTAATGAATGAACAAAATGAACAAATAGTAGGAATAGATTTAGGATCATCAAAAATATGTGGAGCTGTTGGAAAAGTTAGTAGTAGTGGAAAACTTCAGATTATAGGCATTACATCAGTGGTATGTAGTGGTTTAAATAAATCAGTTGTAATAGATATTGATAGTACAGCTGAAGCTATAAAACAATGCATCACACAATTAGAACGTATGACAGATACACAAATCAGTGAGGTATATATATCATTACCTGGAGGGATATGTGAACTTGTAAGAAATACAGGTATGATTGCAATATCTTCTGAAGACAGAGAAATCAAACAAAATGATGTAGACAGGGTAATAGAAGCAGCTAAACTTATATCAGTTCCATCAGATAAAGAAATAGTAGGAGTTGAGCCTGAACAATATATTGTCGATGGATATGACAATATTAAAGATCCTAGAGGAATGAGTGGAGTTAGGCTAGAAGTCGAAGGACAAGTTGTTATGGCACAATCTACAGTAGTTAGTAATTTATTAAAAAGTGTTAAAAGGGCTGGAATTAAAGTTAATGGTATAGTGCTTCAACCATCAGCAATATCTGAGGCTGTACTTAGAAGAGAAGAGAAAGATATGGGCATAACTCTTGTAGATGTAGGAGCCCAGACTATTGATATATCTATTTACAAGGGCGGAAAATTAAAACATACTTCAATTGTTCAACTAGGTGGAGATAACATCACTAATGATATTTCAGTATGCCTTAAAGTTCCTTTTAGTGAAGGAGAAAGGTTGAAGCTTAAATATGGTAGTCTTATTAAAAGTAAAGAAGAAAATTCTCATAAGATAAGAGTTAAGGATTCATATAATAATTTAATGGAAATTGATAATGATTTATTAGTTGATATAATTCATGCTAGGGTTGAGGAGTTATTACAATTAATAAAAAGAAATTTATTAAATAGTGGATTTTATAAAGATATATCGGGTGTGGTTATAGTTGGTGGAGGTATATCTTTATTTAGAGGGATCAATGAGTTAAGTAAAGAAATATTAAATAAGCCAGTTAGAATAGGTTCTCCAGAATATGTTGGAGCGGCTAGCCCTATATATGTTACAGCAGTAGGGATAGTTATACAGGCTGTTTATAATCTTAAAACTAATAATAGTTCATTTGAAGAAGCAGATGAAAATTCATATGACAACAAATGGTCAAAAAATAAAAATATAAAAGGAAAAAATGGAATTGCATCTAAAGTTAAAGGCTTTTTTGCAGATTTTTTCTAAAGAGGAGGTAATGTTGTGCTAGATTTTGATGTTGATGTTCAAGAATTTGCTCAGATAAAGGTAATTGGGTGTGGAGGTGGAGGAAACAATGCTATAAACAGAATGATTATTGAGGGACTTAAAAATGTAGAATTTATAGCTATAAATACAGATAAACAAGCTTTAATTCTTTCACATGCGGTTCAAAAAATCCAAATTGGTGATAAACTTACTAAGGGTCTGGGAGCAGGTGCTAATCCAGAAATAGGTATGAAAGCAGCAGAAGAAAGCAAAGAAGAAATTTCTCAAGCGATAAAGGGAGCAGATATGGTATTTATTACTGCGGGTATGGGAGGCGGCACAGGTACTGGTGCAGCACCCGTAGTTGCAGAAATTGCTAAATCTATGGGAATATTAACTGTAGGCGTTGTAACAAAACCATTCCCATTTGAAGGACGAAAAAGAATGATTAATGCTGAAATGGGAATAAAGACTCTTAAGGAAGTAGTAGATACATTAGTAACAATTCCAAATGAAAGATTGCTAACAATGGTAGATAAAAAAACAACATTAATGGATTCTTTTAAAATGGCAGATGATGTATTGAGACAAGGTTGCCAAGGTATATCTGATTTGATTACTATACCAGGTCTTGTAAATCTAGATTTTGCTGATGTTAGAACAATAATGCTTGCTAAAGGACTTGCACATATGGGTGTTGGTAATGCCTCGGGTGATACTAGGGCGCAAGATGCAGCAAAACAAGCTATCTCAAGCCCTTTACTTGAAACTTCCATAGTTGGTGCTACCGGTGTTCTTTTAAACATTACCGGTGGAACTGACCTCGGTTTACTTGAAATTAATGAAGCAGCAGAAATTGTACAAGAAGCAGCTGACCCAGATGCTAATATTATATTTGGAGCAGTTATAGATGAAAATTTAAAAGATGAAATACGAATAACAGTTATTGCAACTGGTTTTGAAAATGATAAAGTAGTTCATCATGAGACTCCAATAAAATCTAAAGTAAGAGAAACAGCTAAACCAATTGAAGAAGTTGCCTCAACCAGAGAATATGAAGATTCTGATTTAGAAATCCCAGCTTTTTTAAGAAGACAAAGCAAATAATATATTTTAAAGTGCCTTTAAGGCACTTTATTTGCGTTTAAGACAAAATCAATTGCTTATAGGACATATTTCCCTATGTAATATAATTGCTCAAGCTAAAGCCGTGTTAATAGGTTTAGTTAATGCAATTAATTTATAGGAAATATGTCTTTTTTTTATTATATTTTTAATTATAATAATATGGGAACTAGTGACGTTTTATAGAAGAATAAAAAAATATAAATATAGTAAAAAATGACAAAATTTTGATTGCAAAAGTTATATAATAATTTCATGGGAGGAGGAGCAAGTGATAGTATATGTAGATGTTCTTTTATTGGTTAATTTTATAGTTAATTTATTCATATTGCATGTTACTGTTCAAACATTAAGAAAAAGAGTAAAGTTTGTCTGGATGTGTTTATCAAGTTTTGTGGGTAGTTTATATGTTTTAACAGTATTATATCCAAACCTTAAGTGTTTAACATACTTTCCTTTTAAAATCTTAATATTAATTGCAATGATTATTATTGCTTTTAGGGAAAAGAATATTCTATTTATTGCTAAGGCATCTTTAGTATTTTTATTAAATTCAGTCCTTTTAGCAGGAATGTGTTTACTAATTCAAATGAATAGCACTAAAGGGATGTCATTCAATGTAATCATAATAAATTTTCCTTATGAGAAATTAATGCTTTCAGTAATGATAATTTATATATTGATATATAGAATAATGATTTTTATAGCAGATAGAAAAAAAATGTCGACGCTTATATACACTATTGATATTATAAATAAAAATTATAAAAAGACTATTAAAGCATTTTTAGATACTGGAAATGAGCTTCGAGAACCTGCTACTAAATTACCAGTATTAATTGTTGAAAGAGATATGCTAAGCGAAATTATCCTAGATAAAAACAATACTTACTTAATTCCTTATAATGTAGTAAATGGCACAAATGGAAAACTTATAGGATTTAAGCCAGAGTATATTAGTATTCATATTGATAAAAATAATATTGAAACAAAGGATGTAATTATAGCCTTATGCGAGTATAAATTAAGCAAAGAAAACGATTATAATGGCTTAATGTCTAGAGGAATACTTAGCTAATAAGGTGTAAAAACAATTAATTATTATATAACAATAATAGAGTGAAGGAGGATATTATGTTTAATTTTAAAGTGATGATAAACAGATTATTTGCAAAGTTTAAAATGTTTTCAAACAATTTGTTTTATATAGGAGGAAATGATGCACTCCCTCCCCCTTTAACGAAAGATGAGGAATATGAGTTAGTAAATAAATTAGATACAGGTGATAAACAGATAAGGGCTACTTTGATTGAAAGAAATTTAAGACTTGTAGTTTATATAGCAAGAAAGTTTGAGAATACAGGTATAAATGTTGAGGATTTAATTTCTGTAGGTACCATAGGGCTTATAAAAGCAGTAAACACATTTGATCCTGAAAAGCAAATTAAGCTAGCTACATATGCTTCTAGATGTATTGAAAATGAAATTTTAATGTATCTTAGGAGAAATAGTAAAATCAAAACAGAAATTTCACTCTATGAGCCATTAAATGTTGACTGGGACGGTAATGAATTGTTACTCTCAGACATCATTGGTACAGACAACGATGTAGTTTACAATATCATTGAAGAAGATGTGGATAAACAATTACTTTGGCTTGCTATGCAAAGATTAAATTCAAGGGAGAAAGAGATTGTTCAGTTGAGATTTGGGCTAAATGGAACTATTGAAAAAACACAAAAGGAAGTGGCAGATATACTTGGGATATCACAATCTTATATATCAAGACTTGAAAAAAGAATAATTAAAAGATTGCAAAAAGAAATTAACAAAATGGTGTAGAAAAATTTAAAAGGGCTCTTTAATAGGGCCCTTTTGTAAGCATATTTTTAAACCAATTATAAAAGAATCTTATTAAAACAGATTAATTTAATGTTAGTTGTTAGCGTTCTTATCAGCTTGTTATTTATTTAAATAGAACTTAGAAACTTTTAAATTGTCTAAATTATAAATAATAATTTTAATGTTTTATGAATATAAATAATATAATGTGTGTGTATTAAAAAAATAGGCTAGCATAGCAACTAGATGATTTGATAAGAAGTTTTAAAAAACTTGTGGGGGGTAATAAAATGGAAAGCTTAATGTTTGCAATAAATAACTTAAGACAGATGGAAATTATAGATATAAATTCCGGATCAAAATTAGGATATATCAAAGATTTCAAAGTAGATTGTGATGATTATAGAATTATTTCAATTCTTCTTCCAACTCAAAAATCATCTTGGTTTAATAAAAATAATAGTGTTGAGATACCTTGGGATAAAATAAAAAAAATTGGTGTAGATGTAATTCTTGTGGATGGTAGCGATGTAAATATAGAAAATGAATAAGAAAAAGTGTATACTGTTCTTATGTTTGCTAACTATATTAGGAAAAGGGCGTGAATTACATTGAAATGTCCATATTGCAGTTGTGAAGAAAGTAAGGTAGTTGATTCTAGATCAACAGATGATAATATTGCTATTAGAAGAAGAAGAGAGTGTCTAAATTGTAATAAGCGATATACTACGTATGAAAAAGTGGAAGATGTGCCTATTTTAATAATAAAGAAGGATAATAATAGAGAATATTTTGATAGGACAAAAATACTGAATGGTCTTATGAAGGCATGTCAAAAGAGGCCAGTTTCACGTAAACAAATAGAAACCATCTGCGATGAGGTAGAACAACAACTAAATAATGAAATGCTTACAGAAGTAAAATCGGATTATATAGGAGAAATTATCATGAGCATATTAAAGAATGTAGATGAGGTATCTTATGTGAGATTTGCTTCAGTATATAGGCAATTTAAAGATATTAACACATTTATGGAAGAAATAAGAAAATTAATGTCTAAGGAGTAAGATTGCCCTTAGGCATTTTTGTTTTTAAAAAATTATAGCATTTTACAAAAATATATATTGTCGAGGTGAAAAATGGATATTGATGTTGCTAATAATTATGAATTAATAAAGTTTCAAGATGATAATGCGGTAATTGTGTTCTCAACAGCAAAAAATGGGCTGAATTATAATAAAAATGAGAAGATTGGTTTGTTAAATCTAGAAAAAATCAAGAAGAATTATAAGTTGCAAGGTATTGGTTACTTAAATCAGATTCATAGTGATATAATTTTGAATTTTGATGGCAATATTAGAGATGGGGATGCTTTAATAACAGATAAAAGAAAACTAGCTATAGGTGTGTTTACAGCAGATTGTGTGCCTGTGATTTTAGTAGACACTAGATTAGGTGTAATAGCGGCTGTGCATAGTGGGTGGAAAGGTACAAAACTAATGATAGTAAGTAAGACCATAGAAAAGTTAATGCATGATTATGGTTCAAGTGCTAATGATATTAAGGCTTATATTGGACCACACATTGATGTATGTTGTTACGAAGTTAGCTCTGAACTTGTAGAGGAGTTTACTAGTGAAGCAATTTATAGTAATATTAAAATTAGTAATGGCAATAAACTTGACTTAGAAAAATGTATTTTAACACAACTTAGAGAAAAAAGCATTCAAGAAAAAAATATTAGCACTACTAACATTTGTACTGCTTGTAACACGCAATATGAACTATACTCTTATAGAACTTGTGAAAATAAACAAGGAAGGATGTTTTCTTTTGTTTATTTAAAATAATATAAGTGTGAAAAATATGGAGGGATTAACATGGCCGAAGAAAAAATATTAGTGGTGGATGATGAAGAACATATACAGGAACTAATTAAATTTAATTTGGAAAAGAATGGTTATAAAGTTATATGTGCTAATAATGGTATCGACGCTTTAAAACTTGCCAAAGAACAATTACCAAAACTAATATTACTAGATTTAATGTTACCAGGAATGGATGGATTAGATGTGTGCAAAGAAATAAGAAAAGATTCAAATATGTTAAATATGCCTATAATAATGATAACAGCAAAAGGAGAAGAAATAGATAAAATTATAGGACTTGAGTTAGGGGCTGATGATTATATTACAAAGCCGTTTTCAGTTAGAGAGATGGTTGCAAGAGTAAAAGCAATACTTCGAAGAACTACTATGGAAATAGTAGAAAAAACTTTTAAAATTGGAAATTTAGCTATTGATTTTGGAAAACATGAGGTCTTGAAAAGTGAAATTAAGGTTGATTTAACATTAAAAGAGTTTGAATTACTTCAGATATTAATAAAAAATAAAGGAAGAGTTATGACTAGAGACTTTCTACTAGATAAAATATGGGGTTATGAATATGTGGGAGAAACAAGAACCGTAGATGTTCATATAAGACACTTAAGACAAAAAATTGAAGAAGACGATAAAAATCCAGTGTATATCCAAACTATTAGAGGAATAGGATATAGATTTAATTTTGGAGAATGATAATGAAGAGAAAATTATTAATATATTTATTAAGTACTGTAATTTTTATATTTATAGTAGTAACAACGTTAATTATATCTATTTTTAATTATGAATATGAACAAAATCTAAAAAGTAAGTTACAAACCAATAATAGTATAATAATTAGTTTGTTCCAAAGCAATAATCTGAAAGACTATAGAAAATTTTTCAAGAAAAATTTAGTAAGTTCAGATTTGAGAGTTACATATATTAATAAAAATGGTAAAGCTATTTATGATTCAACTGTAAATGAAGAAACTTTAGATAATCATAATGATAGGCAAGAAATAATAAAAGCAAGAAAAACTGGTAACGGATTTACAATGAGATATAGTAATACTACGAAAAAGAATATGATGTATTTTGCAACTACTTTTGGTGATGGTTTTATTATTAGAAGTTCTATGCCCATCAAAATTGTGAATGGACTTGGTAGCAAATATTTTCAATTTTACATTTTAGCCATAATATTCTTGGCATTAATAACAATTTGGTTTTCATTAAGATTATCCCATAATATAGTAAAACCCATTACTGACTTGATTTTTATTACTTCAAGAATTAGCAAGGGTGAATTCCATAGAAGAGTTAGAATATTATCAGATGGTGAAATAGGTGAGCTAGCTAAAAATTTTAATGAGATGGCAGATAAACTAGAGATTACATTAAATGAAGTTACTGACAAACAAAATAGATTAGAAGCTATTCTACAAAGTATGGATAGCGGTGTTATAGCAGTGGATAGAAAAAATAAGGTTATAATAATTAATCCATATGCTAAAAAAATATTTGGAATTACTAAAGATATTATAGGGCAAAATCTTCTCGATAATATACGAAATTTTGAATTAGAACATATTTTTAATAATAGTGATGATAATTATAAAGAAATAAAAATAACTTGGCCAGAAGAAAGAGAACTAAGAATAAAAACTGCAGGTATAATTAATGCGAATAAACATATTGGTACTGTGGCTGTTGTACAATATATTACTGAAGTAAAAAGATTAGAGAAAATGAGAACTCAGTTTGTAGCAAATGTTTCGCATGAGCTCAAGACTCCATTAACATCTATTAAAGGGTTTGCAGAAACTCTTAAATATGTTGAAGATGTTCAAACGAAGGAAAAATTTTTAAATATAATTGATGAAGAAGTTGAGAGGTTAACTAGATTAATTACTGATATTTTAACTCTTTCACATATAGAACAACAAAAAGAAATTAAAAATGAAAGAATTGATGTTAATAAAATAATTGATGGTGTCTACAACTTGATGAAAAATACAGCGAATTTGAAAGGGATTCAGCTTATTGTTAAAAACAAGGAAATAAAGATAATTACTGGAGATAAAGATAAGTTTAAACAAATGCTAATTAATTTAGTGGACAATGCACTAAATTATTCTGAAAATGGAGATAGCGTTAATATTGGAATGGAAAGCATGGATAATAAATTTGTTTTATGGGTTGAAGATACAGGAGTTGGAATAGCTAAGAAACAAATACCACGTATTTTCGAAAGATTCTACAGAGTTGATAAGGCTCGTTCAAGGTCTAAAGGTGGCACGGGACTAGGACTTGCGATAGTTAAGCATATAGTGATTCAATTTAATGGAAGAATATATGTTGAAAGTGAATTAGGTATAGGTAGCAAATTTATAGTAGAAATTCCATACAATGAATAAAAATAAAGCTATTACGGCACTATAGTAATAGCTTTATTTTTATTCATTGTTAAGTTTAATTAACAATAGATAAACTTAAGTTAACTTTGACATAATACAAAGTTAACTTAACGGGTGTAATATAATAAGTGTAATAAATAGTGAATAAAACAATTTGAATTTAGAATGAATGAATGGGGGCAATATTAATGACGAGGAAAAACTTAAAATTTATGGTAGCGGCACTAGCAGTTGCAATGACAGCAGGAATTTTTACTGGCTGTGCAGGTAAATCAACTTCTGAAACTAAGCAAACTGGATTGTCCGGTTCGATAACTGCATCAGGATCAACTGCACTTCAGCCTTTAGCCGATTTAGCTTCCCAAAAATTTACCGATAAAAACCCAGGAGCAACTGTAAGCGTACAAGGTGGTGGAAGCGGTACAGGACTTACACAAGTATCAAGTGGTAGTTCACAAATAGGTAATTCCGATATATATGCAAAGGACAAAACTGGCATCGATGCAACTGCATTAAAAGATAACAAGGTGTGTGTTATAGGATTTGCAGCAGTAACAAATAAAAAAGCTAATGTTACGTCATTAACAAAACAGCAGTTAATAGGTATATTTACTGGAAAAATAAAAAACTGGAAAGAAGTCGGCGGAGCTGACATAAAAATTACTATTATAAATAGAGCGAAATCTTCAGGAACTAGAGCAACATTTATAAAATATGCTTTAGACGGTAAGCAAGAAGCTGCTGGATTAACAGAAGATTCAAGTGGAGCTGTTGAAAAAGTAGTTAAACAAACTGATGGAGCAATTAGTTATTTGGCATTATCTTATTTCGCCGATGCAACTAAAAAAGAAGGCTTAAACGTATTGAAGATTGATGGCGTAGAAGCAACTACAGCAAATATAACTACAGATAAATATAAAATTTGGTCATATGAACATATGTATACTAAAGGTGAATCTACAGGAGTAACAAAAGCATTCTTAACTTATATGTTAAGTGATGAAATGAAAGCATCAATAGTAAAATTAGGATATATTCCAATGGCAGATATGAAAGCTACAAGAGATTAATGTTCTCTAAAGGCTGGGTAAACCCAGTCTTTATTTTGCATTAAAATAATATCTTTGAGGTAAATTAATATGAAAAAAAATGATAAGAAAAAATTCTTTTTAAAACTTAAAAATGAGTATTTAGGACGTGGATATGCAACATTATGTGGCGCGATTATAGTCATTCTTACATTTACAATCATACTATTTCTAACAACTAAAGGGCTAAATACTTTTATAAAGCATGGATACTCGATATTTAATTTTATATTCTCAGGAGATTGGAATCCAGATGGTGGAGACTCAATTAATCCTCAATTTGGAACTCTAATATTTATCCTTGCATCTACACTTGTGTCTTTTCTTGCGGTGATTGTTAGTGCACCTATTGGGGTTGCCCTAGCAATATTTATGAATGTAATCTCACCTAAACTTGGCACTAAAGTTCTTCAACCTGCTATAGAATTATTTGTTGGTATACCATCAGTTGTTTATGGTTGGATAGGAGTAAGTGTATTAGTACCTTTTATTAAACTTTGGTTTGGAGGAATTGGATTTAGTCTCCTTGCAGGAGTACTTGTTATAAGCGTAATGATTTTACCAACAATTACAAGCATTTCCTCTGATGCTATAAGAACTATACCTAAAGATTATATAGAAGCATCTTATGGACTTGGAGCAACAAGATGGCAAACTATAATTAAGGTAATTGTTCCTGCAGCTAAAAGTGGAATATTAACAGGAATAGTACTGGGAGTTTCAAGGGCTTTTGGAGAAGCACTTGCCGTTCAAATGGTTATAGGTAATTCAATTACATTCCCTAAGGGATTGCTTGGAACAACATCAACATTGACAAGTATTCTTACTATGGATATGGCAAATACTGTTTCTGGTACACCTTGGAATGATGCATTATGGTCAATGGCATTGCTACTTCTTATAATTTCTTTCATATTCATACTTATAATTAGAAAAATTGGGAAAAGGGGTGAGGCATAATGAGTGCTAAAGTTAAAGATAAGATAGCAACAATAGTTTTATACATAATTTCTGCTTTAGTAATTCTATTGCTAGTAAGCCTAATTGGTTATATAATGTATAATGGAAGACAATCGTTAAATCTAAAGTTTTTACTTGGTGAACCAAAGATTGGAGAAGCAGGTGGAGGAATTGGACGTCAATTGTATAATTCAATACATTTACTTGTAATAACACTTATAATTACTATACCACTAGGTGTGGGAGCTGGAATATATTTAGCTGAATACGCAAAAGAGGGTAAAATTTTAAATGTTATAAGGTTATCTATCGAAACAATGGCATCATTACCTTCCATTGTTGTTGGTTTATTTGGTCTCTTAATTTTTGTTAACATGGCAAATTGGGGATATTCTCTTATTGCTGGAGCGTTAGCAATAACTATAATAAATTTACCAGGAATGACAAGAGTTTGTGAAAATGCAATTAAAACAGCTTCATACGATGTTGAGGAAGCTAGTTTAGGATTAGGAGCTACAAGGTGGCAGACTATTAAAAATGTTATATTGCCATCTGCAATGCCGCAAATTTTAACAGGCGTTATACTTGCTGCAGGAAGAATATTTGGAGAAGCTGCGGCTTTATTATATACTGCTGGTATGAGCGCACCGACGTTAAACTTTACTACTTTAAGTTTAACTAATAAGATTTCAGCTTATAGTGTATTAAGGCCAGCTGAAACTTTATCCGTTTATATATGGAAACTGAATTCTGAAGGAATGGTACCCGATGCTACAAAAATAGCAAATGGTGCTTCGGCAGTTTTAATAATAGCAGTACTTATATTTAATATATCTGCTAGAATAATCGGTAAAAAAATATATGAATCTCATGCAGGAAGCAAATAGGAGGTAACAATATGGGAATAGTTATAACAAAGAATTTAAATCTATATTATGGAAGTACTCAAGCATTAAAAAATATAAATATTGATATAGAGAAAAATTCGGTTACCGCCCTTATAGGTCCATCAGGGTGTGGTAAATCAACATTTTTGCGTACAATTAATAGGATGAATGATTTAATTGATTCTGTTAAAATAGATGGTGAAGTAATATATGAAAATAAAAATATATATGATCCTGACTATGATGTTATAGAACTAAGGAAAAAAATAGGCATGGTATTTCAAAAAGCAAATCCTTTTCCTATGTCAATCTATGATAATGTAGCTTATGGTCCTCGAATTCACGGAATTAAGAATAAAAAACAACTTGATGAAATTGTAGAGAAGAGCTTAAAGGGAGCTGTGCTCTGGGATGAAGTAAAAGATAGACTAAAAAAGAGTGCATTAGGGCTATCAGGTGGTCAACAACAAAGACTTTGTATTGCAAGAACTCTGGCTGTAGAACCTGAAGTTATACTTATGGATGAACCAACTTCAGCATTAGATCCAATATCTACTTTGAAAATTGAGGAACTTATGGATGTCTTGAAGAAAAAGTATACAGTAATAATTGTTACTCATAATATGCAACAAGCAGGTAGAATTTCTGATTATACTGCTTTTTTCTTAAATGGAGAAATTGTTGAAGATGGAAAAACTGAGGAAATATTTTATAAACCTAAGGATAAAAGAACAGAAGATTACATAACAGGAAGATTCGGTTAAAATATAGCAAGGAAGGTGATTAATATGATAAGAAAAGCATTTGAAGCAAACATACAAGAGCTTCACAATGATTTAATTAGGATGGGAAGCATAGTAGAAAAACAAATTCATGACTGCATTGATGCTTTAGTCACTAAAGATGTTGAAAAAGCTAAAAAAATAATGAAGGACGATGATATTGTTGACGATTTAGAACGGGAGATAGAAAACAAAGCAATAAGATTAATTGCTATGCAAGCTCCTTTAGCAATAGATTTAAGAAATATTTTTACTACAACAAAAATAGTAACTGATCTTGAACGAATGGCTGATTATGCTGTTGATGTTGCTAAAATCATAGTAAGAATAAAAGATGAAAAATATGTAAAACAGTTAGTTAGCATACCTAGAATGGGTGAATTAGTTGTGCTTATGATAAGGGATGCCTTGGATGCCTATGTTGCAGGTGATGTTGATAAGGCATATGAAGTTTGTAAAAGAGATGATCAAGTAGATAAACTATATAAGGAAGTATTTAATGAACTTCTACAAGTGATGATAAAAAATCAGGACACAATAAATCAATCTACTCAGCTTTTATTTATTTGTAAGTGGTTAGAGCGAATGGCTGATCATACAACAAACATATGTGAATGGACAATTTATTTAGTTACAGGAGAAAAAAACAATTTAAATGAATAGTTCTTATAAGAACACAAAATAGTATAATAAAAGAAACAACTTATACTAGTACAGAAATATGTAATAATTATAACCTTATAGAAGTTTTTACGATAACAAAAATATTATAGTGCTTTTTTCTGGATAGTGGTATAATTAAGTAAATTGGTTTCTACCATTAAATTATAATTAAAATTGTATTAATAGAATGATAATAAAGATCGTTTAGAAAATATATTTTTAAATTAAAAGGTAAGAAGATTATAAGAGAATATAGCATAGAAGTATTTTAGTACCTCCTTCTTAGGAGGTATTTTTATTCTGTAATAAATCATGTGGTATGCTTGAATTTTAAGTAATGGCACCTGAAAAATAGCAAATTAAGCCATATATGCTTTTTTTTCTTCTTTTAGAGGCGAATGCGTTGACTTAGGTATTTAATTCATGTAATATTACTAATGGAATCCTATAATTTATTAAAAAATTAATTATTTATTATAAATTTAGGATTAAATATTTAGAGGTAATACCTATAATGATTTAGTATTTCTAATTCCTCATAAAGCCTTTTAACATAAAGGTTACTTACAAACAGGAGGTAAAAATGAAAAACCAAATAGCTAAAATACTTCCAGGAAGTATTGCAGAAGAAGTTGATTTAGAGGTAGGAGATAGATTAATTAGTATAAATGGAAATGAAGTAATAGATATTATAGATTACAAATTTTTAATTACTGATGAACTTATTAATATTGAAATTGAGAAGGTTAATGGTGAAGTTTGGGAGATTGAAATTGAAAAGGAATATGATGAAGATTTGGGAATCCAATTTATCGAAGCAATTTTAGATAAGCCCAAAAGTTGTCATAATAATTGTATATTTTGTTTTATTGACCAATTACCAGAGGGAATGAGAGACACTTTATATTTTAAGGATGATGATTCAAGATTATCGTTTTTTCAAGGTAATTTTGTGACATTAACTAATATGGAGGAAGTAGATATTGATAGAATTATTAACTATAAAATAAGTCCTATAAATGTATCGGTTCACACTACTGATATTGAACTTAGAAAGGTAATGTTAAATAATAAATTTGCTGGAAATGTTTATGATAGGTTAAAGAGGTTAGCTGAAGCTGGAATTAAAATTAATTGTCAAGTCGTTGCTTGTCCGGGAATAAATAACGGGGTTGAGCTTATAAAAACTATTGAGGATTTATATAAACTTTATCCAAGTATTGAAAATTTAGCAGTTGTACCAGTTGGAGTAACTAAATATAGGGATGGCTTGTTTAAGTTAACCTTGTATGATAAATATTCTTCAATACAAGAAATCCAAAGTGTAAAACTTCTACAAGAAAAATATATTATTCAAATAGGTTCACCTTTCGTAAGGTTGTCTGATGAATTTTATGTTACAGCTGAAATTGATGTTCCAGAGGAAAAGTTTTATGATGGTTACCAACAATTAGAAGATGGTATTGGTATGATAAGGCTATTAAGAAGTGTTATTGATGAAGATTTGGCAACGTTAAAACCAAATAATATAGGTGATTTTACCTTTGTAACTGGTCATTCAGCATTCAAAGAAATATCAAAGGTAGCTGAGAAAATTACTGCATGTAACAATAAAATTAAGATTGACGTTAAAGAAATAACAAACAATTTTTTTGGTGAAACAATCACTGTAGCAGGTCTTTTAACCGGTAGTGATATAATTAAGCAATTAAGTGATGAAAAGCTAGGTGAATTTTTGATGATCCCTAGCAATATGCTGAAAAGCGGATATGAATTAGGAAACTATGAAGATCAAATATTTTTAGATAATATTACTGTAAGTGATATAGAGAAAAGTTTAAAAACGAAAGTTTTAATATGTGATTATTCAGGAGAAGACCTAATTCATATATTAAACCTAAATAGTCGGGAGGAAAAATAATGGTAAAACCAATAGTAGCAATAGTAGGAAGGCCAAATGTTGGAAAATCTACTTTATTTAATAAGTTAGCAGGTAAAAGAATATCAATAGTTGAAGATACACCAGGTGTAACAAGAGATAGGGTGTATGCTAATGCTGATTGGCTAAGGCATAATTTTACAATAATTGATACAGGTGGTATTGAAGTTGAAAGTCAGGACATCATTTTAGCTCAAATGAGAAGACAAGCACAAATAGCAATAGAAACAGCAGATGTTATAGTCTTTATTGTGGATGGTAAAGAAGGGCTTACAGGTTCAGATTATGAAGTTGCTCAAATGCTTAGAAAAAGTAAAAAGCCAATAATACTTGTAGTAAACAAAATAGATCATCTTGAGCTAGAAGCTAATGCTTTTGAATTTTACAATTTAGGTATAGGTACTCCTATAGCTATTTCAGCAACACAAGGACTTGGACTTGGTGATATGTTAGATGAAGTAGTGGCACATTTTGATAGTGTTTATTCAGCTACAGAAGATGCAGAATATATTCAAGTTGCAGTGGTAGGTAAACCTAATGTCGGTAAATCATCATTAATAAATAGAATGCTTGGAGAAGATAGAAACATAGTAACTGCGATTGCAGGAACAACTAGAGATGCAATTGATAGTAGATTAGAAACTAAAGAAGGTAAATTTGTACTTATTGATACTGCAGGAATAAGGAGAAAGAGTAAAGTAGAACAAGGTATTGAAAGATACAGTGTTATCAGATCACTTGAGGCTGTTGAGAGAGCTGATGTAGTTATACTTATGATTACAGCTACTGAAGAATTAAGTGATCAAGATGAGAAAATTATAGGATATGCTCATGAAATGAAAAAGGCAATCTTGGTGATAGTAAATAAATGGGATCTTATTGAGAAAGATGACAAGACTATGATAGAATTTAAAAATAGAATTCAAGCCGGATTAAACTTTATGGCATATGCACCTTATTTATTTATATCTGCTAAAACAGGTCAAAGGGTAAATAAGGTATTGTCAACGGTTAAAGAATGTTTTGATAATTACTCAAAAAGAATTTCTACAGGAATACTAAATGAGGTTATAAATAAAGCTGTACTTATGAAAGAACCTCCAACAGTAGCAAATAAGAGACTTAGAATATTTTACGTTACACAAGTGGGTTCTAAGCCACCAACATTTGTATTCTTTGTAAATAGACCCAATTTATTACACTTTTCTTACCAAAGATATTTAGAAAATCAATTGAGAAATAGTTTTGATTTCAGTGGAACAGGAATAAAATTAGTATTTAGGGAAAGGAAGGAGTAAAATGTCAAAAGTTGCTTTTCTAGGTGGTGGTAGTTTTGGTACTGCATTATCAATAATGCTTGCCAAAAAAGGTTTAAGTGTTAAAATATGGGATAGAAAGCCTAAGGTCATTAGTGATATTAACATTAAAAGGGAAAATGTAAAATATTTATCTGGCATTGTTATACCAGCAGGAGTAACGGCTTTTATTGATTTAGAGAATGTCATAATTGGTAGTGAACTTATTGTATTAGCTGTGCCTTCGCATGCAATAAGAGAATTAAGCAAGAGGATAACACCATATTTAAAACAGAACCAAATCATTGTTAGTATTGCAAAAGGAATTGAAGAGGGTTCATCAAAAAGAATTTCAGAAATTATAGAAGAAGAAATTCCAAGTAATCCTATTGTAATACTCTCAGGTCCTAGTCATGCAGAGGAAGTAGCTTTAGATATACCTACAACAGTAGTAGTTACTTCTAAAAATATGGAATATGCAAAAATAGTTCAAAATGTTTTTATGTCAAGTAATTTTAGAGTTTATACTAATGAAGATATTATTGGCGTAGAAATTGGTGGGGCAGTTAAAAATATTATTGCTTTAGCTGCAGGAATATCTGACGGAATAGGCTATGGAGATAATGCTAAGGCTGCGCTTATGACGCGTGGTATGAGCGAGATTATAAAAATAGGTACTAGGCTTGGTGGAAAAATTGAAACATTCTACGGCCTAACTGGTATGGGTGATCTTATAGTAACCTGCACTAGTATGCATAGTAGAAATAGAAGAGCTGGAATTCTAATTGGTAAAGGCGTTTCTATGGAAAAGGCATGCAAAGACATAGGAATGGTGGTTGAAGGAATAAAGGCTATAAGAGCATTTTATGAACTTAAAGAAAAAGAGCAGATTTCAATGCCTATTACAGATGTATTGTATAAGGTACTATTCGAAGGTAAAGATCCTAAGGATGGGGTATATGAGTTAATGTCAAGAAATAAAAAAGCTGAGTTTTAAAAATATAATTATTTTACTGAAAGCCAATTTTTGTTAAGAAATTAATAAAAATTGGCTTTTTTTATATTATTTTTAATCAATAGTAATAATTCATTGATATCTTAAGTATATTTATATTGATAATAATAAGTATTAGGAGGGTATATCTTGGATAATTTTGATATATATAAGGACATAGCAGAGAGAACACAAGGGGATATTTATGTAGGGGTTGTTGGACCTGTAAGGACTGGAAAATCGACATTTATAAAAAGATTTATGGAGCTTATGGTAATTCCAAACATTGAAAATCCTCATAAAAAAGAGAGAGCAAAAGATGAACTTCCACAAAGCGGTTCAGGAAAATCAATTCATACCACTGAGCCTAAATTTGTTCCAAATGAAGCAGTTGAAATTGAGTTTGAAGGTGGAACTAAATTCAAAGTTAGAATGGTTGATTGTGTTGGGTATATTGTTAAAGGTGCTTTAGGATATGCAGAAGGTGAGGCCCCTTTAATGGTAAATACCCCATGGTTTGATCATGATATTCCTTTTGAAGAAGCAGCAGAAATTGGAACGAAAAAGGTAATAAATGAGCATTCAACTATAGGCCTTTTAATTACTACAGATGGTTCCATTACAGGAATTAAACGAGATGAATATTTAGAGGCTGAAGGAAGGGTAGTTGATGAACTTAAATCAATAAATAAACCTTTTATAATGGTGTTGAATACTAAAAACGCAGCTGCTCCTGAAACTGCAGTTTTAGCAAGGGATTTAGAAGAGAAATATGATGTTCCCGTTCAAATTATGGATGTAATAAACATGAAAGAAGAAGATATAGCTAATATATTTCAAAGAATTCTTAAAGAATTTCCTGTTAAAGAAATTAACATAGATATGCCAGAATGGATTGAAAACTTAAGTTCAAAACATTGGGTAAAAATTAGTTTTATGAAATTTTTGAAAGATATGTGCAAAGATATTTTTAAAGTTAGAGATATAAATAAATCTTTGTTGAGTTTTAGTGATGTGGACTTTCTAGACTCTGCTAAACTCGATGAAATGAATATGGGAGAAGGTACGGCTAGAGTTAATCTAGTGCCTAAACGTGAATTATTTTATAAAATATTAGGTGAAACTTGTAATCGTGAGATAAAAGGTGAAAATGATTTATTAATGTTAATGGGAGAATTCTCTAAAGCAAAAGTTGAATATGATAAAATTGCAGAGGCATTAAAAGATGTTAAAGAAAAAGGATATGGTCTCGTAGCACCACAACTTTCAGAAATGACATTAGAAGAACCAGAAATTGTGCAACATGGTGGTAGATATGGGGTTAAATTGAAAGCTTCAGCACCTTCGCTTCATTTTATCAAGGCAGATATACAGACAGAAATATCACCAATTATGGGCACAGAAAAGCAAAGTGAAGATTTCTATAAATCTATTTTAGATCAGTTCGAGAATGATAAATCACAAATTTGGCAGAGCAACATGTTTGGTAAGTCTTTAGAAGTATTAGTTAAAGAAGGGCTTCAAAATAAATTATTCAAAATGCCAGATGATGTTCAGGTTAAAATACAAAAGACTCTACAACGAATTATAAATGAAGGTAATGGTAGTTTAATATGTATTATATTATAAGGTCAGTTTTGATCTATAGATTGTAGTTTCTGCAGTCTTAGGCTAAATGTAATATTAAAAAATCAAAAGCTTGTGGCCAATTTGGTTACAGGCTTTTGATTTATGTTATATAGATTAAGAATACATTACATATAGTAAGTTTAATATTATTAAATAATCAAACAAATAGTGAGTACTTATTTACATTAGGCAAACTAAAAACTAAAAGTGTAGTATATTATATGTAGAGTAAAAAATATTAAATGAACTAGATTTATATGTGGACATAGGAGGTATTGTAATGTTAAATAAAGCAGTGAAAGACAATTTATTGAGGGAAGGAATACATAAAGATGCTGTGAGAGTATTAGACCGAAGAGGCTCTTGTATGTTTGATATAAACAGTACAAGAGATGTATGTTTCGAGTTGATTGATGCTGGGGTTAAGTTTAGTTGTGAACAAAGCATTTTAGATGATGGATTGTATACTATAAGAATATTAAATTAAATATGAAGCAATGGATTCCAGTATATAACTCTATTAATTAAGAATAAGATATGATAAAATAAGAACAAACGTTTGCGAGGTGATATAATGGATGTTATGAAAAAACTTGAAATATTATCGAATTCAGCAAAATATGATGCATCTTGTTCATCAAGTGGTTCTAATAGAGAAAACACTAAGGCTGGAATTGGAAATGCAGCAGCATCGGGTATTTGTCATTCATGGTCACAAGATGGAAGATGTATTTCACTACTTAAAATATTATACACCAATAAATGTATATATGATTGTAAGTATTGTATTAATAGATCTAGTAATGAATTGGAACGTGCAAGTTTTACTCCTAAGGAAGTAGTAGATTTAACTATAAATTTTTACAAAAGAAATTACATTGAAGGATTATTCTTAAGTTCAGGAGTAGAAAGAAGTCCAGATTACACTATGGAAAATTTAGTGAGGGTAATAAAAGATTTACGGTTAATACACAGATTTAATGGTTATATTCATGTGAAGGCTATTCCTGGTGCAGATCCAAAATTAATATATGAGGCTGGATTGTATGCTGATAGAATGAGTGTAAATATTGAACTCCCTTCTGAGAAAAGTTTAAAACTGTTAGCACCACAAAAGAATAAGGCGGATATATTAAAACCTATGGGTTTAATTAAACAAAGCATAATGGAGTCAACTGAATATAAGAAGATAGGATTTAAAGCCCCTAAATTCACACCTGGTGGTCAAAGTACTCAAATAATGGTTGGTGCAACGGATGAAAGTGATTTAAGTGTGATTAGCCTTACAGAAGGATTATATAATGCCTTTGGACTTAAAAGAATATATTATTCTGCATATGTTCCAGTGATGCAACATGTAAATTTACCATCAATTCAAACCACTCCTCCACTTTTAAAAGAACATAGAATGTATCAGGCAGATTGGCTTTTAAGGCACTATGGTTTTAAGGCAAAGGAATTATTAAGTGAAATAAATCCTAATTTTGATATAGATTTGGATCCTAAGGCCTTTTGGGCTTTAAACAATTTAGATAATTTTCCATTAGAAGTAAACAATGCTACGTATGAGATGCTACTTAGAATACCTGGAATAGGAATAAAATCAGCTCAAAGAATTGTGAAATCAAGAAGAATGTGTAATCTTTCTTATGAAAACTTAAAAAAAATGGGAATAGTACTTAAAAGAGCTAGATTCTTTATAACTTGTAGTGGTAAATTTTATGGTGATAAAAGCATGGAGAGATTGACTCTTAAGAATTATTTATTGGATTTTGAAAATTTTGATAAACCACAACAAATCAGTTTGTTTAATTTAAGGAGTGATTTATTTGCTTAGGTATATTTATGATGGAACTTTTGATGGATTCTTAACAGTTATATATAATTGTTATTATAATAATATACCTGAAAGTATAGAGAAGGAAAATAGTTTTACATTCAATATTCTATTTGAGGATAATTTTATAATAAGTGATAATGTACAATCAAACAAAGTGTCGAGGGCTATTTTAGATAAAATATCAAAGGAAGCATTAATTAATGTATATCAATCATTTTTATCTGAAAAACCAGGCATTGAGATGAAATTATTTACTTATATACAATTAGGGTTTAGAATAGGCAGTAAAATTAACGATTATCTTACAGACGAAACAGTTAATCAGATACAAAAGTATTCTAGAAAAGTTGGAAGGGAAGCACATAAGTTTTTAGGATTAGTTAGATTTCAGGAATTTAGAGGCATATTATACGCAGCAATAGAACCTACTTATAATATATTAGAACTAATTGGAAATCATTTTAAAGCAAGACTGACAAATGAAATGTGGATAATTCATGATATTAAGAGAAAAATTGGTATAGTATATAAAGACGATGAATGGATACTTAGAAATTTAGAATTTAAAAAAGTAGTGAGTTGTGAAGAGGAAGAGTTGTTCTATCAAAACTTATGGAAAGTATTCCATAAGAGTGTTTCAATAAAGGAAAGAATTAATGAAAAACTACAAATGAAAAATATGCCTAAAAAGTATTGGAATAATTTAATTGAGATGAAATAGTGTTATTAATATATTGGACACTATTTTATATTTAACCAATTTTTTAAAAAGTATCTAAGTCATGATATAATAGAGATAAACATATTCATAAAATTACTGTTAGTTAAAGAAAGGGACGATTATTATGACAAAATCATCAGAATACATACAAGAAGAAACTCCTAATATAAGTATTGAAAAGAGAAAAGATATGATGGAAAAGATCTATCGAACATTAGAAAAATTAGGAGCTACTAGTAAGGGAACAGGAAAAACTAGCAAAGAGATACACAATGCTATTCCAAAAGATCCAATTGTTAGAGATACACATAATGGGAAAATAATCAAGAAAGCACAATTGAATACACCTTCATTTGTTGGTTCACTTTCAGGAGTTATGTCAAAGTTTAAAATACTTGGTAAAGTATATAACGTAGAAGAGCAAGAAACCAATTGGTATATTACTGGAAATTTTAAAATGATTAATGATATAAATCCAAGAGATATGTAATATTTATCGTTTTATATTTTTAGTAAAGTGCACAATAGCAATAAAAAACTAAGCCTTAGATTCTAAGACTTAGTTTTTTTAAAATAACAGGCCACTTCACGATATCTTTTATGAAGAATAATTAAAACTCTTCGGTCTCTAATCTAAAACCCTCTATAACTATATCATCTTCAATTTCAATAAGTAAACATCTTTTACCATCCTTATTTCTTACTTGCTTAACAGAATTTAGATCCTTAGGAGTTAAAGTAATGTTAGCAATTTCACTAGTAATCTTAATTGATTTAGAATTAAATTCGGGTACAATGTTATTTATCTTAAAGTCATACTTGCTACCACATGTTTCTTCAAAAGCGTTTTCTATATCATAAATAGTTTCCGCACCACAATTATTAAGAATATTTTTAATATCTATAACTCCTAGAACAGGTGGTTCTCCGTCTTCGGCTTGTTCAGCAATTTCGTGTATATTAGCATAAATATCCTGCATAAGTTCGGGTCTTATTTTATCTCCTATTACTGATTTTAATATATCACTAAAGCAATTTCTTTCATCTTCAGCAGTGAATTTAAACCCGCAATTAAGTACATTCTCTATAAATGAAGTATTTAGTTCTTTAGGTTTTGATGCATAATATAAAACTTTATTATAATCCGAATACCCACTGCTAAGAGTAGGGAACATGAAGCCTTCTAATGGTGAATTTAGGTTAATAACTGAATCTAAGGCTGAATTTGCTTTAAATTCATTATCTGTATAATCAAATTTTAATGTTCTTTTGGGAGCATCTATTTTATTTACACTTGATAGGACAAAATTAAAGGTTTGCATAGCGTCATTAATGCTTTCAGCTTGATCCATATTTTTATGGCTTGTACCTAACCAGTATTCAGCTTTAATAAAGGTAATTACTATATCAGTTTCATATTTATAGTTAGCTGTAATTTTTTCAATTAATTTATTAATACTAGTTTGAATATCATTTTTATTATCTGCGTTTAAAACATTAGTTAATATATTTTGAGTATTATCTTGTTCCTCAATATTTTGGAAATCCAGCTCAAAAATTTTTGTGTCTATAGCACCTGTAAGTACTTTCTTGAAATTACCTAGAAACAATTCTTTTTTATTCATATCCATGCTATCAAAATGATCAAACTCCGAATAAATAACAGGCTCATAATCAATTTTCACATTATCTTTTTTTAGATAAACACTATAGATTTCCTGTATTTTCATCATGTCACTATCTAATTTAAATTCTTTTCTTATATTTGCCAGTTCCTTTTTATTCATAATTAAACCTCTTTTCACTAATATTTTATAATAAATTTATAATAAAATTATAACACAAAATAATGGAATATAATTACTTAGTAATACAAAATAAAGTGTCGCCAGATAAAATAAATTCCAATTTGTAATAAACTAATCTATAGACTTAAAAAACAGAAATCTCTTTGAAAAAGAGCAATATTGTTAACATATAATATAATAGAAAATAAGTAGGAGTTAAAATTTAATTCGTTGTGAACTAAATTCTAACTTCTACTTATTATAATGTGTAGCATAAATGCTTTTAAATTAATTATTCTTAGAATACCAGTTGATTAATTTTCTGGCAATACTAATGCTATCAGGGATTACAGGCATTTCATTAGATCCATACCAGTCTGCATGCCCAATTTCTACTCCATCTACATTTATTTCTCCACTTTCGTATTCTGCAGTAAATCCTATCATTAGAGAATTAGGAAAAGGCCACGGCTGATTACCAAAATATTTAATGTTTTTTACATGAAGTCCTGTTTCCTCATAAACTTCTCTTTTCACGCATTCCTCAAAAGTTTCTCCAACTTCTAAAAATCCAGAAACTACACTATATAGATCTTTAGGAAATTGATTATTATGAGCAAGCAGTATTTTACCATCTTTAAGTACAGCAACTATTATGGCTGGGCAAATTCTAGGGTAATTTGTAAGGCCACATTTGGGACATTTTTTAGATTTCTCTCCACTAACGTTTTTAGTTAATGCACCACATCGACCACAATAGATATGATCATTATTAAAGTTTACTAGTTGAGTGGCTCTGCCTGCAATCCAGAACATTTCTTCAGATAATTGAAGAGCTAGAGCCCTTAGTGCACTTAGATTCATCTTATTTGGAATAATAAAAGTTTTATTTATTTCTCCACAAAAACAATTTATATTGTTTATTGAACCAATATATTGCACATTAACCAATGTTAAATCTTTGAGATCCACTAAATTTGGTAATACTATTTTATTATTTTCCGATTTAACTAATAAACTGTCTTTAGAAAAGATAAAATAAATATCTTTATTAGATTTAGGGTAGGTTGAAATTACTCCTGGCATAAAGGTTGTAATATTTTCTTCATTACTCATTAGTATTATATCTCCAATCTATTGTACTTAGTATATATCTATTATAATTATATCATACATAAATACAATTATATATTCTAAGTTACTTTACATAACCAACATTATGTAAAGTAATTCAAAAATGTAAACTTATATATATGAAAAAATTAAGTACTAAAATAGAAATAAGTAAAACTTATTTTATATATCATTACTTGATAATACAACATGCAATAAAATAAGATACATAAAATATTAAACAATATTATGTAAATAAAGTTGATAGGAAGTTAGGAAGTACGTAATGTAATATCTTATATTGAGGATATAAAAAAAGGTTTATAACATTTTTATAAACGTTATAGACCTTTTTTTATACTGGAAAATCAATTAAACATACAAAAAAATTATATGTATTAATGGTAAAACACAAAAGCAATTATTGAAGCTATTATAGCACTACAAGGAATTGTTAAAACCCATGCAACCAATATAGTTCTTGCTAAGCTCCATCTAACAGCTGAAAGTCTTTTGCATGATCCAACACCCATTATCGCACTAGATATTACATGAGTTGTACTTACCGGAGCACCTAATGATGTAGCTACTTGAATAGTAAGCGCAGCTGCTGTTTCAGCGGCAAATCCATCTATTGGTTCTAATTTAATCATATTAACACCCATAGTCTTTATTATTTTCCAACCACCTGTCATAGTACCTAATGCCATTGATATTGCACATGCAATTTTTACCCACAATGGAATAGCAAAATTTCGTCCATCTAAGAGTCCTCCTGCAATTAGTGCCATAGTTATAACACCCATAGATTTTTGAGCATCATTTGAACCATGACTATATGCCATTAAAGCAGCCGAACATATTTGTAATTTTTTAAATAATCCATTAACTTTTTTATGTGTTGCTTTGTGGAAAAGCCATGTAAGTATAAGCATAAATATAAATCCGATTACAAGACCGAATATTGGTGAAGATATAAGTGGAATTATTATTTTATCTAAAAAGCCAGTCCAATTAATAACAGAAAAATCAAGTTTGTGTGAAGTTATGGATGCACCTACAAGTGCACCTACTAGTGCATGGGAAGAAGAACTAGGGATAGCTAAATACCAAGTAATTAGGTTCCAAATAATAGCAGCAACTAAGGCTATAGCCACAATTTGAGGTGTTGCTATTCCAACATTGATTATTCCTGTTCCTATAGTTTTTGCAACTTCTGTATTTAACATAGCTCCAACAAAATTAAGAACTGCAGCCATTCCCAAAGCTTGCATAGGAGTCATAACTTTAGTTCCTATTGATGTAGCGATAGAATTGGCTGTATCATGGAATCCATTTATAAAATCAAACCCAAGGGCCAATAATATAACAATTATAATAATTGAAGAATTAAGCATATTTCATACCCACTCCTCGGATTTCATTTGCAAGGGTTTCACAATCATCAATACTATTCTCCAAATAATGGTATAGGTTTTTCCATTTCATTACAAATAGTAAATCTTCTGGATTTTCAAAAAGTTTTCTCATAGCTTTTCTATAAATCAAATCAGCTTCGTTTTCTATAGTGTTTATCTCAATAATTTTATCTACTAATAAAGTGCTTTTACGAAGACTTTTTAATTCTACAACCACCTCTACAAGATTATCAGAAACAGCTATAAGTTTATCAACAAGTTCAATAGCTTCTGGTGTAGCAGAAGTCACATTGTACATGTAAAACAAATGAGCAGTTGATTCAATTCCATCTGTAATATTGTCTATTCCTTTAGTTATATTAAATATATCCTCTCTATCTAACGGAGTTATAAACATTTTTTTAGTGTATTCAATTAATTCATGTGTTACTAAGTCTCCCTCATGCTCAAGTTTTACAAGTTTATCTAATCTTGCCTTAGGATTGTCAAGTTCATTCATTAACAACTTTAGCTCTTTTGCGGAATTATTAAATATTCGAGCTCCTTTTGTAAAAAGTTCAAAAAACAAATTGTCTTTCGGTTTAAAGTTAAACATATTGTCACTCCTTTGATGAATAAAATCATATCAGATATTTATACAATTAATACAGGATCAAAATTATAATAAATTTAAACCCGTACAATCTTAATTATATTATATTAATTAACAAAGTACAATATTGTATTAACATAATTAACATAACTTAACATTGGTACAATTACGAATATAATTGCATAGATATATATAATTTAATGTAAAACATACAAAGTTATGCAATAAGAGAATTTAGTGTTTTCAATATAGGTGAATTGAAAAAGTAACTTCCACTTTGCAGAGTTAACTTCCACCGTAAAAAGAGTTGAAAAAGTTTTTCAATAAAAAAACGTTTATTTTTGCTATTCTTCTAACAAAA
>NZ_JAHLEC010000046.1 GCF_018861705.1 Clostridium psychrophilum
TAAAGTCTGGTTAAATTATTTTGTAGATTGGATAAATGAATGTGCAGTTTAGTTATTTGAATGGATAAATTAATTTGTAAATGTTAGGATAAGATAAAGTGTAAATCAACATTTATCTAAAAAGTGTTCAAGATACAGACAGGAGCATAGAGATAATTAAACAAAAACCTATAATTGAATTGTACCAGAATGGAAAGAGATTAATAGAAGCACAACTAAGTAGTATCAAAGAAATATTTTATGAAATACAAAATGATATCATCATCACAGATAATATTGCTTATAACGATACAATACAGAAGGGAATAGAAATTTTCTTTTCCACATATGATGTTGAATTTGCTGCCCAGGATACTCCTGCATCAATTGATTACCCCTTAAGCAATGATAAAATGGAACTGGTTGGAATAGAATACATAAATAGTTATCTGGAAAAACTGTCTTTTGAAAATCAATTTTGTAAGAACTTTACTGATCATGACATTCATTGTTTGTTACTAGGGTACGATGAACACTATAAAGACTTACTTATAAACATTTTCGGACTCGTGGTAACAAACTTAGCAGGTTCTTTATTAGTAAACAAAAATATTTTTAAGCTTAATATTGAACCATCAGACAGAGTGTGTTTGCAAGAAAAATTATCGAATCTCTCAAAAGATAATTTGGACATAATGCTCCAAAATGTTTCAATACAACTCTGCAAAGAGTTTAATATTTCAGAGAGCTTGCAACAAAAATACATTACATCAACTTTAATGGGTTTATCAGGGCGATTAAAAAAGGCAATGGACAATAACCAATTGGATTCAGTATTTATTACTTTAAAAGGAAATTTCACACAACCAAGCTTTCAATTTGAAGATGGTGTTAAGATGGATGATGAATTATTCAGAAGTATTGCCGGGGAAATTAGAGTATGTAGATTTGTAAAGGATAAAATAACAATAATTAAAAGAGAAATTCATAGCATTATTGATTTGATTGACATTTTAGAGGGTAATTGTATATTTGATGATGAATTATTTGAGGTATTTCAATCATTCGAGGATGTGGAACTTGCGCTACTTTTAAAAGAGGTATTATCATATATGATAGGTTCAAATTATCTATTTATAGAGGACGAAAAGGAATGGCATAAAAAGTTTAATTGTTTCTTAGAAGAAATTGATTTAACTAGAAGTGAAAACATTAGAGAGTTATCTAAAAAAATTAACTTGAATTGAAGTGTAGTTAAATAAAGACTTGAGAAGTTAGAAAAATAGATATGACATTATTACCTTAATTTAGTGGCGAAGATATGATAAAATGAATTTTATAAAGATTTTAAAATAAAATAAAATGTTAAATTCTAAAGTAAGGTAGAGAAAATATAATATAGATGTTGATGAAGAAACCATAAAATCATAAATACAGTATGGAGGATTATGATATGAATGATGTATACTTAAAAGATGAATTTGAGCAGTGGATGGTTGGCAAAATTCAAAGTACTGAAAAATTAGATCCACAGAAAACACAAAAGGAATACATAAATGTACTTAAAGATGCATGTAGTGATATTGAAAATCTGAACTTAGAAAAAAGTGACTTATTTTCTATTGCGTCATTAGACGAATTTAAGACAGCTAAGGAAATAATACAAAGTAATAAAGATTTTAAACGAGTTAATGAAAAGTTTGGGAATGGTCAGTTGTCAGCTAGTATAAAAATGTATGAAGAATTTTTGAAATCAAGGATTTCCGAAGGAATAGTGGCATGGTTTGTTGGAGCTACCTTTGAAGGTGTAGATCAAATTCAACGTTTTAGGGATGATGGGATATGGGAGAATGGCTATAAAGATAAATATATCGAACTCGTAAATTCTATAAGTATAGGAGATAAAATAGCAATAAAATCTTCGTATACAAGGAAGTACAAGCTTCCATTTGACAATCATGGAAATGTGACGTCTGTAATGGGAATAAAGGCAATAGGGATTGTAACTCATAATTTTAATGATGGACATAAGGTATCTGTTGAATGGCAAATGCTTAATCCATTAAGAGAATGGTATTTTTATACTAGCAGAAATACCATTTGGAAAGTAACCAAAGAAGATGGTTGGATGCAAAAAAATCTAATAGACTTTACGTTTAATAAAGCTAATCAGAATATTGATAAGTTCATTAATGACCCATTTTGGAAGGGAAGGTTTGGAAGTGTAGCAGACAATAAATATGAATGGATAGAATTTTATGAGGCAACTGCTAAAGCGTTATTAAAGTATAAAGGTAACCGCTTAGAATTGTTGAGTGGTCTTAATAAGATATTTAATAAAATTAATATTAAAAACCCTCTCAGAAAGGAAAGATCTGATGGCACAGAGGCAGTGTTAAATGATATTTGCCCGTTTACTGTATTTGGATTGTTTAATAAAGGAATTACTAATGAAAATAGAACATTAATAATGGAAGAACTCGCTGACTTTCTTCAAGTTAAAGAAAGTGTGCCTACTTCATTTGATGGTATTCCGGTGGTGAATAATATGAAAGCATGGTTCTTTGGAGATGGGGAACACAGACAAGAAGGGGATATTGATAATTTATGGAAGCTATTTAATATTGCAATTGATTTTGCAAATAATAATACAGATGAAAACAAAAATGCTTTTATTAAAATATATGATAGGGTTATTGAACAATATGGTATCCAATGGAATATTACATTTGGATTATACTGGATTAGGCCTTTAGACTATCTAACGTTAGATAGTAATACAAGAACGAATTTAATAGATAAGTTGAAGGTAAAGGCTATTTTCAATTCTCCAAAAAAAATGTGTACGGGTACAGATTATATTTCTCTTATTAAGTTTATGAAGGAGAGATTTGAGGAGGAGGAATATCAGGTACATTCTTTTCCAGAGTTGTCTTATAAGGCATGGAATGGTGCAATACAAACTGTAACAAGAATAACTGTTCCTGAGATAGAAATACCACCGCAAGTAGAGTATGATTCTTATACGAAACTAGATTTTTTGACAGATGTTTTTATTAGTGAGGACACTTATGAAACACTAAAATCATTATTGATAAGAAAGAAGAATCTTATTTTACAAGGAGCTCCTGGTGTAGGTAAAACTTATGCAGCTAAAAGGCTAGCATATTCTATAATGGGAGAAAAGGATACATCAAGAATAAAGATGATCCAATTTCATCAAAGCTATTCATATGAAGACTTTATTATGGGATATAGGCCTAATGGACTGGGTTTTGAGCTAAAAGAAGGACCATTTTATAAGTTCTGTAGATTAGCAGCAGAAAATCCAGATGATAACTACTATTTTATTATTGATGAGATTAACCGTGGTAATATGAGCAAAGTATTTGGTGAATTGATGATGCTCATAGAAAGTGATAATCGTGGCGAGGAACTAATTCTAACATATTCTGATATTCCATTTTATGTACCTAAGAATTTATATATTATTGGAATGATGAATACTGCAGATAGAGGTCTGGCAATGATTGATTATGCTCTGAGAAGAAGGTTCTGTTTCGTTGAACTTGAACCTGCATTTGAGACAGAATCATTTAAAAATCATCTTTTATCGCAAGGAGCCAGCAAGGAGTTAATTAAAAAGATAAGAATGAAAATTGGAAGCATTAATTTAGAAATTGAAAAAGATGTTAATTTAGGTAAGGGATTTAGAATTGGACATAGTTATTTTTGTGATTATGTAAATTCTGATAAATGGTATGAGGAAGTAATAAAGTATGAAATTGAACCACTTATTAAGGAATATTGGTTTGATGAAGAACAAAAGGCCAAAGATTATATTGAAGAACTGTTAAGTTGATGGGCATGAGTAGTAAACCTCAAATGCCAATAAAAAATATATATTATATGCTTTGCTATGCATGGAATGTGTTAGAACAATCTGATAGTATTTTTGCAGGTAGTGATAAGTTTGATAATATCTATAACTTACTTTCAAAAATATATATCAATGGGACTGTTAGTCTGATTAAAAGAGGTCTCAATAGTTATTATATTCGAGAAAATGAGATGTTATCTACAATTAAAGGCAAAATTAATATGGAGGATTCATTGAAGTATCAGACGTTTAGGCATGGAAGAGTGATATGCCAGCATGATAATTTTTCAGAAAACATTAGGCTAAATCAAATTGTAAAAACAACTATTAGTATGTTAATAAAGTCACCTCAGTTAGATACTATTTTAAGAAATAAATTGGTAAAATTGCGGTTTAGTTTCTCAAATATACAAGAGATTAAGTTATCAAAGGGATTATTTTCTTCACTTAGATACAATAGAAATAATTATCACTATCGAATGTTAATAAATATTAGTGAATTGATTTATAAAGGGTTAATTACCACTGAGGAAGACAATAAAATTTTATTTTCCGATTTTGTACGCGATAGACAGATGGCAAAACTTTACGAAAAATTTGTATTAAATTTCTATAGTGCACATTTAGATGTGAAAAAATACAATGTTCATGCTCCGAAACTTAAATGGAATTTGGATGAGACGGTTAGCGAAGAAGATTTACTTCTGCTTCCGGAGATGAGAACGGATATAGTAATTGAAAATAAAATTGAAAATACACAACTAATAATTGATACAAAATATTATGCAGAAACACTAGTTACAAGCTATAGGGCTGATATTGAAAAAGTTCGTACCAGCCATTTGTTTCAAATCCTTGCATATGTTAATAATAGTAATTTTTTAGGCGAAATAAATGGAACACTATTGTATCCGACTATTGAAAAAGAGATAAATGCGAAGTTCCCAATTGGTGGGAAAAAGATTTATATCAAAACACTGAACCTTGATGCAGAATGGAAAGATATATCTGATAGATTATTATCTTTTATAAAATAAGGACGATAAAACAATGTCTAAATATAGGTGGAAAGTATGTTTAATAAATAAGAAATATTAGATATTCTTATGAATAATAAGGAAAAGATTAGTAAAACTTGTAAGATATCACTAGGTGAGGATATTAATCAAAAAAAATTTAATATTGATTAAGCGTTGAAATACAAGGGATTACGAAATATAGCCCAGCTTAGAATAGGTTATACACCACACTACGAATCGATTGGTAGTGTGTCCGAATAAATCCAGTCTCACCAAATAAAGCCTAGTAATTGAAATGTTGGTAAAGCAGATTTAAAGAATTAATTCTTTGATTTCATTTTAGTTTTGCATATACTTTAGGACCAGTAGCAATTCTAATATTTATTGAAATTAAATTATTATTGAAAATTAATTAGAAATAATATACAATTGTTTTAACAGATGGTACATATTTAAATAAGTGTAGAGTATTTGTTAAAGAGGTGTGAATATGAATGAAGTAATAAAAGATGAAATTAAAGAGCTATTCTTTAAGAATAAAGGTTATGCAACTACAAAATAAATATCAGGTAAAGGGATAAATAGGTACTATATTAGTAAACTTGAAAAGGCTGGTATTATTTTAAAAATAAAAAAAGGGTTATATAAGTGGGGAGAATATGATTTTCATTACAATTTTGAACTAGTTGATGTATTTAAAATAGTTCCTCAGGGGGTATTATGTCTTACTTCTGCATTAGCTTATTATGATTTAACAACTCTTAACCCCTGGCAGTATGAGATTGCTATTGATAGAGACAGTAAGGTAGTAATTCCTGAGTATCCACCAATTAAACTTGTATGTTTTTCACAAAAACAGTTAAAAACAGGCATTAGCAATGTAGAGATAGAAGGTAATTTAATTAAAATATATGATATAGAAAAGACAATATGTGATTGCATAAGAAACAGGAATAAAATTGGAATTGATATTGTGAAGGAAGGAATTAATGGGTATATAAAAAGAAAAGATAAAAACTTTAATAAATTAATGAAATATGCTGAAGTTTGTAGAGTTCAAAAGATACTAAAACAGTATTTGGAGGTGCTTGTATAAAAAGCAGATAAAAGACATTACGGCATCGGTAAGAGCGAGACTTGCGAATATAGCAAAGAAAGAAAAAAGAAGTTTTAATTCGGTATTACTGTTATATATGCAAAAAGAATATTATATAGATTGTCTATTTCAAAGTATTGTGAGCAATTTATATTAAAGGGTGGTCTATTAATGTTCATGTTGACGGAGTATATATTGTAATATGATGGAATAAATATAAAATATAAGGGAAAAAGGGAGCAAAAGTGATGTCAAGTTCTTTTCATTCAAATGATATAAGTGTATCAGATATTCTAAACTCAATTTCCAAAGCTGATGTTCAGCTTCCGGATTTTCAACGTGGTTGGGTTTGGGATAATTATCGTATAAAGGAACTTATAGCCATTATATCTAATTCTCATCCAGTAGGGGCAGTAATGTTTCTTGAATATGGTGGTGATAATATAAGGTTTAAGTATAGAATATTTAAAGGGGTAGATTTGGTTACAAGACCAGATAAGCTTGTATTAGATGGACAACAGCGGTTAACTTCTATTTTCTGTGCTATGTTTAGTAAAAATGTAGTGGAAACAATAACTGAGAAGAAAGTTAAAATTAAAAGATTTTATTACCTAAATATAAAAGATTGTCTAAATCCACAAATTGATAGAGTTGATGCAATTTTATCAATACCGGAAGAGAGGAAATTGAAGTCCAACTTTGGTAAAACAGTTGATTTAGATTTATCAACTCGTGAAAAGGAGTTTGAAAATCATATGTTTCTTCTTAATATCGTCTATGATCTTATGGCTTGTGTAATGTGGCAAAATGATTATCAAAAGAACAGTATGCTAGGTTCACGGTAGACGCATTAGTACCAATTCAATCCTATAAAGTTCCAGTTATCACGTTGAATAAAGCAATCCCCAAAGAAGCTGTATGCCAAGTTTTTGAAAATGTAAATACTGGCGGAGTAGCACTTACAGTCTTTGAACTTGTTACAGCTACGTTTGCAGCAGATGATTATGAACTTAGAAAAGACTGGGAAAAAAGAAAACAAACTCTTAATAAGCAATTAGTTTTAAAAAATGTAACAGCAACTGATTTTTTAACATCAATGACTTTACTAAATGGTTTTAATCATCATAAAAATAGAGGAACTGCAGTAAGCTGTAAGAAAAAAGATGTGCTTAATTTAAATCTTCAAGAGTACAAATGTAATTGTGAACCATTAACAGAAGGATTTATACAGGCGGCAAAGTTTTTGTTAGAGCAACGAATATTCTCTGAACGCGATTTGCCATACAGTACGCAGCTAATTCCAATGGCGGCAGTGTTTACACTATTAGGAGGAAAGGTGCATAATGGCACAGTAAAAAACAAAATAGCTCAATGGTATTGGTGTGGTGTTTTCGGAGAAATTTACGGTGGAGCTAATGAAACAAGGTATGCACTCGATGTTATTGGCCTTATGTCATGGATAAATGAAAGTGGGAAGGAACCAGATACAATAATCAGAGCATATTTTAATCCAATACGTCTAATATCACTGCAAACTAGACTAAGTGCGGCTTATAAAAGGAGTAATGGCTCTTATTCTAAAAGAGGGTTGTTATGATTTTATTAGTGGGAGTGCTATGGATTTTACAACGTTCATAGATGAGAATACCGATATACATCATATATTTCCACGTGCTTATTGTGAATTGAAAGGCTACAAGAGAGAAAAATGGAATTCTATTGTAAATAAAACACCATTGTTTGCGAGAACCAATCGTATATTAGAGGGTAATGCTCCAAGTAAGTATTTAAATAAAATTGTAAATGATAGTACAGTTATTGTGGACGATTTAGATAGGTATATAACAAGTCACAAGATTGATACATTAATGATTCGAACAGATGACTTTGATGTATTCTTTGTATATAGAGCAAAGGCTCTTTTAGATCTTATCGGTGCTGCAATGGGTAAAACAATATCTAATAGAGATAGTACAGAGACAATTACAGCATTCTGGGGAAAATTATAATTTGAAAGACAAGTAATATTGAAGGTTTACAAGTAGACAATTGATAAAAATGCGTAGAAAACTAAATGGTCAGGGGAGTAATTGTGGCTTTTTATAAATAGAAAAATAGAGACATATGCTAAAGAAATTAGTTTTAAGTTGTTTAATAATCTAAAACATCAGAAAAAATTTCTGGTGTTTCTTCATATTTTCATTTAAAATTTTTTGTCATGTATTAGATTATTAAGTATTTGGTAGCATCTTATATTTATGTATAAAAGAAGGATATACGGGCTAATGTGTAGAATTACAATTAATAATTGGAAAAAATATTTAAATATTAAAGAATATAGAGATTCAAGTATAGATAATTTGTAGAAAAGGCATTCTTAAATATTCTGAAAAATAGTTGAAATATTATAATATTAAAGGTGTTTAATTGAAAAATATAAGATTGTAGTATTGGCATGTTTGTTTTAGAAAAATAATATTTTACTTGGACGTGAAGGATAATCAATTGGCTAGTATGAAGTTAGATAAGCATAAATTTAAGGAGGAGAAAACAATGAGATTTAAAATAGAACTAGAGTTAAAAAATCAGTATTTGCCTTTGGATTACCAACCATCTGTAATTAGTTTTTTTAAACATAGTTTGACTTTATATGATAATGGTAAATATTTTACTACTTATTATGAATTAGGAAAGGACAAGCCATTTACATTTGCAGTGGGTATTCCAGGTAGTAAATTTACAAAAGAAAAGATATTAGTGCCAATTAAAAAAATTAGTATTACATTTAGTACAGGTGATATAGGAACTGGCATTGTATTTTTTAATGCTTTATCAATGCAGAAAAATAAAGCCTATCCTTTAGCATATGAGAATGAAATGATTATAAAAGATATTTTGATAGAAAAAGAGGTTGCCATTACAACTGATGTTATTGATATTATATTTAGAGCTCCTTTGTGTGTGAGAGAGCATAGCAGAGAAAATAACAAAGACACATATTATTCTTATGAAAAAAAAGGTTTTTGTTTAGCGCTTAATAAGGTATTAGAATTTCAAATATCTAATTCGAATATTCTACCTCCGTCGATTGCAGATGGATTTTCTATACTTCCAGTGAAGTGTAAAAAAACTGTGGTTAGACACCATTCACAATTTGTAGAATGTACAATAGGTATGTTTAGTTTGACAGGCAATATAGCATTGCTTAATTATTTATATACAAATGGCATAGGTAGTCGTACTTCAGCTGGTTTTGGGATGTTTGAAATAATGAGGAAGGGGACGCTATGAAAACCATAATAGAAAATGAAAAATATAACACTAAAATAGAAACCTCAGATTGGAGATATAATGCAAGTATAGTGGGACTTATAAAATATTTTAATTATCTTGCAGCGAAGGGTGACGAGGTAGAGTGTGATTTATATGAAATTAATGATGATGTTATAAAATATAATAGCGAGAAAATTACAGAGCAGAGATATTTGCTATTTGTTGAGTACTATTTTGAAAGTGCTATGCATCACAAGGTAATTGAGCAAGTATTAAATAATAGTGAATTCACTGAGGAACAAATAAAATTAGTAAATGATAAATTAAAAGCTAATGCTATTATGAAAAAGGTTTTTGGTGAGATTAAATTTTTCGGTGAAAATAAAGATATTATTTTACAGAAGATCAATGAAAATAGACTGTTATTGGTAAAAGAAACATACAGGCGCGGACAAAGTTTGTATGCAAATTTTGCAAATGTGAATAGTTTGTTTGCAGAAGAAGGTAGTATTTGTAGAATACAAAATTATAATATAGACATACCTAAAAAGGGTAAATCTATTTCTTATAATTGGGATTTTAAAACATATAAAGCTGAGGATGAAAAGGAATTTGATTTTATTCCATTTGCATTTTCAAGGTCATACGAAGGTTTCTTTATAAATAATAACTATTCAATAAAACAACTTTTTGATACGAATAATTTAATTAGTGATAGTGACAATCCCAGAAGTACTTTATTCTGTGATCTTAAAGATTCGAGTGGTTTTATAGACTTTGATGTAGAGGTAATTATTAAAAATAGAGATGTTGATTATTTTGAAACCCTTTATATAAGAAAGGATGCTATTAAGATTTTTATGAAAATTGAAAATTATAAAGCTATTAAAATGAAATATAAAGTTAATGACAATTATTACATGTATTTTGAGAAAATAGTAACGGATAACATTTTGAATAACATTAAACTAGATGCATTAATAGAAATATTACTAAAATCTAAATTTAATTACACATATAATATCAAAACACTTATAAAAATTAATAAATTAATTTATGGAGGGGACAAAATGGACAAGCAAATGAAATCTGCTTATGGAAGTGCTAAAAGAGTAATGAAGGCAATTCCAGAAAATAAAGTTAATAGTTACAAACAAAAGCTAATCAGTGCAATTACCTTTAAAGATTATGAAAGATGTTGTGAAATATTATTACAATTATCATCTTATTCAGGGGTTATTTTTGATTTTGCATATGACTTATTTGAGGATTTTGATGAAAATAAAAATATAGCTTATACATTTATAAATGCACTTAATAATGAGTCTAACAAAGATAATGGAGGAGATAAAGATGGAAAATAAAAAAGCATTAACACTTACAGTTCTAGCAAATATGACATCCAATTATGGAGAGGGACTTGGGAATATATCAAGTGTTCAAAAAGTATTTAAAAATGGTAAGAGTTACGCAACAAGAAGTAGAGAGAGTCTTAAAAACGCTATAATGGTCCAAAGTGGTATGTATGAAGATCTTCAAACGGTGGTAGATAAAAAAGTAAATCAAAAGGTAGTATCAGATGAGCTTAATGCCACAAATTGTAGAGCCTTAGAGGGTGGATATATGAACACAACTGATACTACATACATCCGAAAGAGTTCTTTTTATTTAACTGATGCAATTGCTTGTGATGATTTTGTAAATGAAACAAGATTCCATAATAATTTGTATCTTGCATCAAATTTTGCAAAAAATAATAAACTGAATTTACAGGTAGATGCTGGAAAATGTGGACTTATACCATACCAATATGAGTATGACAAAACTATGAAAATGTATAGTATAACCATTGATCTTGAAATGATAGGAAAGGATGAAAATTTTGAAACACCAGAAGCGGATGCTAAAGAAAAAGCAGATAGAGTTAATTCTATATTAAATACAATTGAAACTCTTAATTTAGTAGTAAAAGGAAATTTAGACAATGCAGAGCCCCTATTTGTTGTAGGCGGATTAACTGATAGAAAAACTCATTATTTTGAGAATGTAGTAAAGGTGAAAGAGGACAAACTGTTAATTACAGAAGACTTAAAAGATAGAATTGCAAAAGGGTGTAATGTAGCATTACTTGAAGGTGGCAATTTTAAAAATGAAACTGAAATTAAAAATGAATTACCACTGATTAGTGTTACTAAATTTTTTGATGATTTAAGGAAACAAGTTAATGTATATTATGGGGTGTAGGTATGGAAGTTTTAAGAATTATACTAACGCAAAGTAGTGCAAATTATAAAAAGGAGGAAACAGTTTTAAATAAAATGACCTATCCGCTTCCTCCATTTTCAACTGTAATTGGAGCATTACACAGTGCTTGTGATTATAAAGAGTACCACCCAATGGATATTAGTATTCAGGGAAAATATGAAGCTATGCACAAAGAGCCTTATACAGATTATTGTTTTTTGAACTCAATTATGGATGATAGAGGAATTTTAGTAAAAATGAAAAATCAAAGTTTTTTATCAACTGCATTTGATAGGGTTGCAAAAGCAAAGGCATCAACTGGTAATAGCTTTAAAAAAGGAATTACAATAGAGGTTATGAATAAAGGGTTGCTAGAAGAGTACCGGGGTCTTAAAGATTTGTCAGAAAAAATTGCGAAATTTAAAAAAGATAGAATTGACAAGGTGTTATGTCTTACTAAAAAACGCAAAAAAACATTAGTGAATAAAAAGAAAAAATGTGATGGAAATTCGACAATGCTTAAATTAATTTCTAAAAGAGAAAAAGAAATAAAGGAACTAGAAAAAACAATTAAAGAAAAATTAAAGCAGTACAAAACCGAACAATATGAAAAACCAATTTCAAAATTTGCAAGTCTTACAACTTCTTTAAAATATTATGAAGTGTTAAACAATGTAGAATTAATACTTCATATAAAAAGTGATAAAAATACACTTACTGAAATCAAAGATAATATATATAATTTAAAGTCAATTGGTAGAAGTGAAGATTTTGTGGATGTGAGAGAGGCCCGTTTTGTAGATGTTGTAGATGAAATTAGAGATCAAGATGAAGTAATCAGTGAGTATTCTGCATATATAAGTTACGAACTTATAAAAAATGAGAATATAAATTTACAATCAAAGACGGGAACTTCAGCAGATGGTACAAAGTATTACCTAAATAAAAACTATATTATAGAGGATAACAAACGAATTTTTGAAAAAAAGAAAGTTGTCTACACCTCAGATTATTCTGCAGAAGCGGGAAGTGATACTCTTTATTTTGATATTGGTAAAGAAAAGTCATATATAGTTAATTTTAATTAGGGGTGATGGTATGGATTTATCCAATTACAAAGCAAAGCCAGACAAGACAATAAGGCAACACACTGATGATTTATTAAGAAATCTTGATGTATTACAAAATTTGGGCTATATAAGAGAAGAACATATATATGAACTAACTAAAATTGCCTGTGAATATCATGATTATGGCAAAGCAAACAGAGAATTTCAAAAAAGAATAATGAATAATACCAAATTCAATGAAAATACAGAGATAGCACATAATGTGTTATCCCTGTATTTTATAGATAAAAATGAATTTGAGAATAAAGAAGATTATTATAAGGTAGGATTTGCTGTTTTAAATCACCATAATTATTGTGATAACATTAGAATAATAGAAAATCAGGAGAATAAAGAATTAATAAATAGCCTATTAAGTGAATTCAAAATTAATGCAGTAAAAAGAAGTACTACAAAAAATATAAATAAAATAACAGAAAACCATGATGCAATTCTTATAAAAGGATATTTACACAAGTGTGATTATAGTGCAAGTGGAGAAATCCCAATTGAGTATAAAAATGATTTCCTAAATGATGGTCTTGATAACTTATTAAAAAAATGGAAAAGTAAAAAAACTAGTTTAGACTGGAATGAGCTTCAGCAATTTTGCAAGGAAAATACAAATAACAATATTGTAGTTGTTGCCCAAACAGGTATGGGTAAAACAGAAGCAGGACTTCATTGGATTGGAAACAATAAAGGCTTTTTCATATTACCATTAAAAACAGCTATAAATTCTATATATAAAAGAATTAAAGAAGAAATCTTAGATGAAAACCATATCCAAACTAAATTAGCACTTCTCCATTCGGATTCATTAAGTTATTATAATAACGATAAAAATGATTTAATGGATATTATGGATTATTATAATCAGAGTAAGCAGCTTTCCATACCGCTGAGCATTTCAACACTAGATCAATTATTTGATTTTGTTTTTAAATATCAAGGATATGAACTTAAACTTGCTACATTATCCTATTCTAAAATTGTTATTGATGAAATCCAAATGTATGGAGCTGATTTGCTTGCATATCTAATTTATGGCATTAAAACAGTAAATAAATTTGGAGGAAAGATTGCAATTCTAACAGCAACATTAGCCCCATTTATAAGGGATTTATTAAAAACGGGAGAAAACCCAATTGAGTTTGAAGAAAAAACATTCATAAATGATATAAAAAGGCATAATTTAAGGGTTTATAATAGTCAAATTAATACAGAAAGTATATATAATAAATTTGAATACAATAGGGAACAAGGTATAAGTAATAAAATACTTGTAGTTTGCAATACTGTTAAAAAAGCTCAACAAATCTACAAAGAACTATTGGAAAAAGGAGTAGAAAATATAAATATACTTCACAGTAAATTTATAAAGTGTGAGAGGGCAACGAAGGAAAGAGAAATATTAGATATTGGAAAGACTGAAAATATAGGTACATGTATATGGATATCTACACAGATTGTAGAAGCTAGTTTAGATATTGATTTTGATTATTTATTTACAGAACTTTCGGATATAAGTGGGTTATTTCAAAGACTGGGTAGATGTAATAGAAAAGGTATAAAAGCTATAGATGAACCTAATTGTTTTGTGTTTTTAGATATAGACAATAATCTTTTAACAAATGGTACCAAAGGGTTTATTGATAGTAAAATATATGAAATATCAAGAAATGCTTTAAAAGATATAAATGGATTACTGACCGAGGAGCATAAAATTAATATTATAAATACATGGTTAACAACAGAAAATTTAAAAGGCAGTGATTATTTATTTAATTATAACAAATTTGCAAAGTGGATAGCTGATTTACCTCCTTATGAGATAGAAAAAGAAAATGTGAAGTTAAGAAACATTATATCTTATGATGTAATACCTACGGAAATTTACCAAGAGCATAAAAGTGAAATAGATGAAAACTCTAAAAAACTGCTAAGATCTGTAAATCCCAAATTAGAAAAAGAAGAAAAGCAGAAAATAAAATTAGAAAAAATAAATTTAAAAGAAGAAATCAAGAAATATACTGTGCCCGTTGGTATATATGATATATATTTTAAAGGGTCAAATGCAATTATTAAGAAGGTTCAACTAAGTAGATATGAGTTTGTAAATGTTGTAAACTGTAAGTATAACGAGTTAGGCTTTATAAGATTAACAAGAGAAGAGGTAAAGGGATTAGAAGATAATTTTGATAATTTCATGTAAAAGGAGTGTTTGTTGTGGATAAGCCAATCACTGGTATGATGATTTATTATTATATTGTTTGTAAAAGAAAATTATGGTATTTTTACAATCAGATACAAATGGAAGCAGATAATGAGAACGTACAAATAGGAAAGGTTTTAGATGAAAATGCTTATGAAAGAGAAGAAAAACACATTAATATAGACGATGTTATTAGTATAGATTATATAAAAAGTAAAGGAATCTTACATGAAGTTAAAAAGAGTAAAAAAATAGAAGAGGCTGGAATAATGCAAGTGAAATATTATTTGTATTATCTAAAACAAAAGGGAGTAAAAGGTATTAAGGGTAAGATCGACTACCCACTTTTAAAGCAAAATATTGATGTAGAATTGACAGCGGAGGATGAAAAATATATAGAATCCGTCTTAATAGATATAAAACAGATTGTAAATACTTATTTGCCGCCAATACTTGAGAAGAAGAGGATTTGTAAGAGCTGTGCATATTTTGAATTATGTTATATTTAATTAAAGGGAGGAGTCAGATTGAAACGAAGCTTTTATATATATAATAATGGTGAGATACACAGAAAAGACAATACACTACAATTTACAAATAGTGAACATGAAACAAGAGATATTCCCATAGAACAAGTTGAAGACATATATATTATGTCGGAAATGACATTTAACACGAAATTTATAAATTTTGCATCAAAATATCAAATTCCAATACATTTCTTCAATTATTATAGTTTCTATACAGGTAGTTTTTATCCTAAAGAAGCGTTACTAGCTGGTAATTTGTTAGTAAAACAAGTTAGGCACTATGAAGATAATCAAAAAAGACTTTGCATAGCAAGAAAATTTATAGATGCTGCGGCTGCAAATATTTATAGAAATTTAAGATACTATAATGGTAGAGGCAAAGATGTAGAAAAGCCAATGAAAGAAATAGAATCTCTAAGAAAAAAAATATTAAAAACAGAAAGTATTAATGAATTAATGGGTGTTGAGGGTAATATTAGAAAGCAGTATTATTCAGCATGGAATACTATTGTTAATCAAAAAATAAACTTTGAAAAAAGAGTAAAAAATCCTCCTGATAATATGATTAATACTATGATTTCATTTGTTAATGGATTAGTGTATACAAGAGTACTAGGAGAAATATATAGAACACAACTTAACCCTACTATTAGTTATCTTCATGAACCGGGGGTAAGGCGATTTTCATTAAGTTTGGATTTGGCGGAGGTATTTAAACCGATTTTGGGTGATAGGATAATCTTTTCATTATTAAATAAGAATCAAATAACACCAAGCTGTTTTACAAAAGATTTAAATTATCTTCATTTAACCAAAGATGCATCTAGAACGATATCAATGAAGTTCGATGAAATGCTAAAAACTACAATTTATCATAAGGAATTATCAAAAGATGTTACATATCAACATCTAATACGGCTTGAATGTTATAAATTAATAAAACATATAATGGGTGAAAAAGAGTATGATGGTTTCAAAATATGGTGGTAGGAGGAGTTTAATACAATGTATGTTGTCTTGGTTTATGACATAAGTGGTAATGAAAATGGACAAAAAACATTGGGAAGAGTATATAAAATTTGCAAAAAATATTTGACACATATTCAAAACTCAGTGTTTGAAGGTGAAATAACACCAGGTCAGATAACAAAATTAAATGCAGAATTAAATAAATTTATTAGAAAAGATTTAGATTCTGTGATAATATTTAAGAGTAGAAATGAAAGATGGCTTGATAAGGAATTTTGGGGTATAAAAGATGATGCATTGTCTAACTTTTATTAAAATTAATTCATTGTCGATGTGAGATAGTGTAAATTAACCGGGGGTACGACAAATCATTGAGGATTAAGGCTTTGGTTCATCAAAATGTTATATTTATATATTATTATTTCAATAATATATAAAATAAGAGGACATCGACAAAAACTAAGGTTCAAATGCCCAATAATAGGGGAGTGAAGGGCAAACGTATTTTAATCTATCCATATTGGAATGTAGATTAAACCCAGTATTGGAGGGTTAAGAGCAATTATAACATTTTAATCTATCCATATTGGAATGTAGATAATATCATCTACAGACCAGTCATAAATAGGATAAAAATTTTAATCTATCCATATTGGAATGTAGATTTCAATTAGTTCAGCTACTTCCTCTTGAGTGAATCTATTTTAATCTATCCATATTGGAATGTAGATTACTACTTATCAACTTAATACCACTATTTTGTATTCATTTTAATCTATCCATATTGGAATGTAGATCTTGTTAAGTGTTTCTTTTCATCATCAATTTTTAGCATTTTAATCTATCCATATTGGAATGTAGATTCTGCTCTTAGTAAATCATACATTACATTTAAGTTTATTTTAATCTATCCATATTGGAATGTAGATTGGTATATTTATATAATACACCCATACTATGCAAGTATTTTAATCTATCCATATTGGAATGTAGATTTGTATTTAATGAGTAATATGCTCCTAATGCTTCTGGATTTTAATCTATCCATATTGGAATGTAGATAAACCTTTTAATATTGTAGGAACTGTTATTCCTGATGATTTTAATCTATCCATATTGGAATGTAGATTTTAGTGCTAACCTTCTTTGCCATATACAAATAAAGATTTTAATCTATCCATATTGGAATGTAGATCCAAATTTAGCACATTGGCTTAACTTCTCGCCTACAAATTTTAATCTATCCATATTGGAATGTAGATCAGTCGTTAAAGTTATTCTCATAAGGTGGACTACTAAATTTTAATCTATCCATATTGGAATGTAGATGAAGTAGATGCAGTCGTTAAAGTTATTCTCATAAGGATTTTAATCTATCCATATTGGAATGTAGATTCTACATCATGTACTATCATTATCATCAGTCGTGTGATTTTAATCTATCCATATTGGAATGTAGATTAATTAGTACTGAAGATTCTATTGTTTGATAAATAAGATTTTAATCTATCCATATTGGAATGTAGATACAATGATGCGATATAGAAGTGTAGTAGGTAGTGCAATTTTAATCTATCCATATTGGAATGTAGATTTACTTAATATCACCATAGAACTAAGTAGTGTACTAATTTTAATCTATCCATATTGGAATGTAGATGAGCGCTATTAGAGAGAGAGCGAAGAAAAGTCAAGTAATTTTAATCTATCCATATTGGAATGTAGATATCGCAACAACCTACGCACACGCATGAGCATGAATCATTTTAATCTATCCATATTGGAATGTAGATACCGCTCCGCAATCGGAGCCACCATGTCCCTCATCTAATTTTAATCTATCCATATTGGAATGTAGATAATTATTCTCGTTTTCTTTGTTTAATATTTCATCTAATTTTAATCTATCCATATTGGAATGTAGATGGTAACAGTGTAGTCGGTGTTATGGCTTGTGAGGATTTTAATCTATCCATATTGGAATGTAGATATGAATACTAGTAATATAACGGATATATATTATGCGATTTTAATCTATCCATATTGGAATGTAGATATAAATTCAATGCCAAGGGTTATTGGTCTAATAGTAATTTTAATCTATCCATATTGGAATGTAGATTAATAAGTCTTTGTTTTGGTTCATATACATAGAATTATTTTAATCTATCCATATTGGAATGTAGATATAGATTGTGTCGACTATAAACCCAACAGTTAAGACTATTTTAATCTATCCATATTGGAATGTAGATTAATACCAGTATTTGCTAATTGGATTAAATTAATAGATTTTAATCTATCCATATTGGAATGTAGATTAGTACATTGTATTTATGGTATAAGGATGCAAATTTATTTTAATCTATCCATATTGGAATGTAGATAGCAAGTACGGCAATGTATCTGACAGATAAGATAATATTTTAATCTATCCATATTGGAATGTAGATGTGTCTGTAATAGATAAAACAATAGATGAAAGGATGGATTTTAATCTATCCATATTGGAATGTAGATAAATATAAATGTGTCATAAACGAAAAAAATAATCCAATTTTAATCTATCCATATTGGAATGTAGATTAGATATTCTATAATGATGAATCATAAAGATATATAATTTTAATCTATCCATATTGGAATGTAGATTAATGTAAAAGACGAAAAATATAAAATAAATGAACAGATTTTAATCTATCCATATTGGAATGTAGATTTTAGAATGAGTAAAGATAATGTAGGAGTTCATTTGATTTTAATCTATCCATATTGGAATGTAGATTCAAAAATGAGAGGTTAAAATATTTTATACCTAGCAATTTTAATCTATCCATATTGGAATGTAGATTTGACATTGATAGGCTTGACGCTGATATGCTCGAAAATTTTAATCTATCCATATTGGAATGTAGATAGAGCTACAAAACACTAATAATAGATAACTAATACCATTTTAATCTATCCATATTGGAATGTAGATAGTTAAAACTGGAAAACATATTACTAAAAAACCATAATTTTAATCTATCCATATTGGAATGTAGATCTTGCTAGTTCGCTGCATGCAGTCCATGCCACTCCGTATTTTAATCTATCCATATTGGAATGTAGATACTACAGTAATCACTAGATTAATGCCTTTAGGGGCTAATTTTAATCTATCCATATTGGAATGTAGATTATCTCTTGTCTATCCTTCCATAGATAGTTATTTTTAATTTTAATCTATCCATATTGGAATGTAGATTAATAGGTATTACACCAGTGGCAATATATAAAACCATTTTAATCTATCCATATTGGAATGTAGATTCACTTACTGATGAAGAATACACGCAACTAGAAAGTATTTTAATCTATCCATATTGGAATGTAGATAACATAGAAAGTACTAGTATAACGCTATCAATCGATGATTTTAATCTATCCATATTGGAATGTAGATATATAGCACAGTCCTTCGCCTTCATCTATTGTTGATAATTTTAATCTATCCATATTGGAATGTAGATGAAAGCTATGAGTCAACGTGTAGTGATGTATTTGATGATTTTAATCTATCCATATTGGAATGTAGATGAAGAAATAGAAGTATTGACTAATAAAGTTGATTTTATTTTAATCTATCCATATTGGAATGTAGATGAGATAGATGAATATTTAAATAAACCTACAATAAAATTTTAATCTATCCATATTGGAATGTAGATAGACGACAAGGCAGACGAAAAGGTACTAAAAATAAAGATTTTAATCTATCCATATTGGAATGTAGATTTTTATTGAAAGGAGTTGAATATATGGAGATATTTAGATTTTAATCTATCCATATTGGAATGTAGATATGTTTACTTTAACAAGCCAAGACAGGCATGGTGTGATTTTAATCTATCCATATTGGAATGTAGATTTTGCTATATCGGGTATTAAAGTAACACTCATTCCAATTTTAATCTATCCATATTGGAATGTAGATATAAATTTATCTAAAGAAGTTAGTATGATTGATTTTAATTTTAATCTATCCATATTGGAATGTAGATAAGAGCAGTATTGATGAACACTATTGAAGGAATGATATTTTAATCTATCCATATTGGAATGTAGATTACTAAATTTGCATACGGCCACACCGTTATTTGATAATTTTAATCTATCCATATTGGAATGTAGATCAACCTCCACAGCCTAATGTTATAAAAAGTAGTGTAAATTTTAATCTATCCATATTGGAATGTAGATAGGACTTGGGCATACATGCATTCGTTAATACAGTATATTTTAATCTATCCATATTGGAATGTAGATTAAGTACATTAGTTGAAGTATTTAATACTAAAAGTAATTTTAATCTATCCATATTGGAATGTAGATACAGCGTAACAAACTTAAGCATAATGTCGATTATGGATTTTAATCTATCCATATTGGAATGTAGATAGCATTGAGGCACATTTGGATAAAAATATAAATGATAATTTTAATCTATCCATATTGGAATGTAGATTAAATAATCGCAAATAGATATACATTAGGGATTATGATTTTAATCTATCCATATTGGAATATAGATCTTTGAATATAGCTTAGTCTTTGTATATACTTCATATTTTAATCTATCCATATTGGAATGTAGATTCCCACTGTATCAACGTATAAAGGATTTATATTATTGATTCTAATCTATCCATATTGGAATGTAGATTCAATTGATAGCGTTATACTAGTACTTTCTATGTTTATTTTAATCTATCCATATTGGAATGTAGATTTTAGCAGAGGAAATTTCATATCAAATTTTGCAAGAATTTTAATCTATCCATATTGGAATGTAGATTTATCTAAATTCATTTATTAGCACCTCCGATGTATTGATTTTAATCTATCCATATTGGAATGTAGATTAGTGTGATTTACAAGGCATCTACCCATCAAAAACATTTTAATCTATCCATATTGGAATGTAGATTGATGAAATAATGAGATTAAAACAAATAACAGGATTATTTTAATCTATCCATATTGGAATGTAGATTTTATTTGCGGAGATTTAAAACTGCTTTATACCATGATTTTAATCTATCCATATTGGAATGTAGATCAAAATAATTGTAAGGTATGGCAGCGGCAAAGGTATATTTTAATCTATCCATATTGGAATGTAGATATTGGATTCATGCTTGTTGCAAGCCCATTAACTACCCATTTTAATCTATCCATATTGGAATGTAGATGGGCTTCGCAGTATGGCAAAAGGTGGCGGTTATGTTGATTTTAATCTATCCATATTGGAATGTAGATCAGGTTGGACCTGGTACAAAGATTTGGGTAACATTAATTTTAATCTATCCATATTGGAATGTAGATCTTGTATTAGCGTATAGTGACTGTTCTGTAGCACTTATTTTAATCTATCCATATTGGAATGTAGATCATACATGGGCAAAGGTTGTAAATAGAGTCAGTGGCATTTTAATCTATCCATATTGGAATGTAGATTTGTATATTTGTACACTTTGGTTGCCAGTAAATGAAGATTTTAATCTATCCATATTGGAATGTAGATCAAGAAATTATTAATAAAATGCAAAATGATAAATTAATTTTAATCTATCCATATTGGAATGTAGATTTGCTTAAGACTAATTGGATTGTTATTGGTTGTTTAATTTTAATCTATCCATATTGGAATGTAGATCTTGAATATGAAACAGGAGCAGTTTGGGGAATGACTAATTTTAATCTATCCATATTGGAATGTAGATTAAGAGTTGTTGAAACTACAGTCGATATAAATGCACATTTTAATCTATCCATATTGGAATGTAGATATATTATTGTTCTGCTAATTTGTCTATTATCATAGCTATTTTAATCTATCCATATTGGAATGTAGATTGTGGAATAGAGTACAAAGAGGATGGACAGGCAAAGAATTTTAATCTATCCATATTGGAATGTAGATTACGCACAAATTAATTTCCCTAACATATCACCTAACATTTTAATCTATCCATATTGGAATGTAGATCGATTATGATATTATAACTGGCAAGTATGAGATATTAATTTTAATCTATCCATATTGGAATGTAGATTATTCCGTAGTGCCATACAACCCACTGGGTTGAAGAATTTTAATCTATCCATATTGGAATGTAGATTAGCAACTTGGCTCGCGACTACAGCAACAAGCGCATATTTTAATCTATCCATATTGGAATGTAGATACACCTAGCATGAGTAGCAATGGAGAACTAATGTGTATTTTAATCTATCCATATTGGAATGTAGATACGTCTTGTCATAGTCTAAAAACCTACTTGCTGATTCATTTTAATCTATCCATATTGGAATGTAGATGTAGTACAGGCCAATGGTTTGACTGCAGAGGGTGTAATTTTAATCTATCCATATTGGAATGTAGATTGGGTCAACACTTGTGGATATGAATAACTCATCTGTATTTTAATCTATCCATATTGGAATGTAGATAAAACGGAAATAGAAATAGCACAGGGAGATGCAATAATTTTAATCTATCCATATTGGAATGTAGATAGTAATACAATGGATAGAACAATATCGTCATACCAATTTTAATCTATCCATATTGGAATGTAGATTTTATTAGCCCCATTGTTACAAATTTACCTAAGTTCATTTTAATCTATCCATATTGGAATGTAGATCTTTAAACCATACATCATTAAGTATCATCACATCACATTTTAATCTATCCATATTGGAATGTAGATTCAAAAGTTATGCAGAACTTAGGTAAATTTGTAACAATTTTAATCTATCCATATTGGAATGTAGATGTTGGTACGTATTTACCCGTTCTTGCTTCAAGCCCCTATTTTAATCTATCCATATTGGAATGTAGATTTCATTTGTTCTATGTACTAAATTGTATAAGTGCCTATTTTAATCTATCCATATTGGAATGTAGATATAATAAAGGCAAATATATACAAATACAAAAATAAAATTTTAATCTATCCATATTGGAATGTAGATAACTATATAAAGAACTATCCAAATAAGTCCTGGCTAATTTTAATCTATCCATATTGGAATGTAGATCAATATTAAATGTTATAAAAGCGGTAATAACTACAGATTTTAATCTATCCATATTGGAATGTAGATTAGTAACATAGTTTGTTTGCTTCAAAACTATGTAAGGTACCTGACGCTTGGGAATAATTGTTAAAATGAATAAAATAAAAATATCTTAAAAAGAATGTAAAAACAGAAAGTATTATAGAAGGGATTTCCATACAGTGGGAATCCGTTAAAGCATATCTAGACCTAAGTACGTAAGGTAAATATATTAAATAACCCAATAAAAATTATCCTTAATTATAATACAATTACCATATACTAAAGTGAAGAAGATGTACGTGATGTGATAGTATTTTATGTTATTTATGTTATTTATGTTATTTATGCTGTTAGGTAGAAGAAACTATTTCGAGTTTCTTCTATTGGGTCTGGACAGCCCTCTGAAAAAAGGTAATAAAGCAGAGACATTGAGATCTTTGGCATTTAAGAAATGAAAATAATTAAAAGTAGATAAAATAAATGTTTAGTAAAACGATACTTTATTTAATTTTAGTAGGAAGAATTTAATAGAAGACCTAGGGATGTAATGGGGAGAATAATTAAGATTGGGAGGGATGTCCGCAATTAGGAGAACCTTAAAAAAAGGGCGGTAAAGTTTATAAAAGATATAGTTAAATACTATAACTTTCAAGGCTTTTTTATATAAAAAATATATATCTCTTAAAATATGATTTCAAATGAAAATGTAGATTATTAACCTACACAAATTTTATTAATAATATAATTAATATGGGATTAAGTCTGAATTTAAGGTACAATCTAGAATAGATATAAGAATTAAGAGGTGAATGACATACGTATGCTTATTAATTCTGAAACAAAGCAAAAGGGACATTTAAGTTTCCTAAGGGTGTGTATATGTAATGAGTGAAATTAATAATAGATAATATCTTTATTTAATTTGGAAAGACTATAAGACTAAAAATATATATATAATTGGAGAGTTATCTAAAATGGTAAGTATGAATTTAGATATAGAATTAAAGAGTTAGATAATGCAATTAAAAATGGGTTTCAACCATTAATAGCATTTGCAAATATAAATGAAGTTTATGAAAGTTATGATATGTTTCCTGCCTTTTCAAGTAGGCTACCAGATAAGAGAAGAAAAGATGTAAAAGAAATATTAGCAAAATATGATGCATTTGAACTTTTAAAGAAAAGTGGAGGGAAATTACCTATAGACAGTTTGAAATTTATAGATCCAATATTTTTAGATGAAAAAATATTGAAAGTGAACTAAGTATTATTGATTTTATTAGAAAGGAGGTAACTTCCAGTTACATCCTATGAAATCTGCAGAGCCAGCTAAATAAAGAGTGAAAGTTAGCCTGACGAAAATGAGACATTTGATGGGAATTAAAAATAAAAGAATTTGGAAAAAACCAATAATGAAACTACCGAGATATACAATTCAGCAGTTTTTTTGTAGTTGTAATATAATTCAATAAAGGCATTCTTAAATTTTGGAGAAGATCTTTATAGAGATAATTCATATTTCCGATTAAAAGAAGATCTAGGTGAATTCATAAAAAATTCTGAATTTATAGTTCATTTTAAAGACATTAGCAACCTCAGTCACAGGCTTCTTCGGAAAATCTCCTAGCGGGCATTAACAAATGGAGAACAATTTGTTATGCTAATTTTTAGCATAATACTATTTTGAATAGTATCTACTTCACTAATTACATATTCGGCTGGAAAGAATGAATTTAAGTCCATTTCGATGCTTCCATATAATTGTAACTTATATGGAAGCATCGCTACGAGATAATAAAACCACTTTTGTAATAATTACCAATAGAATTTTAAAATATTGGGCAGTAAATTTAATTTTATTATAAGTATCTTGATTTCACCCAAATTGGGGGAGTACTACTTTTAGATTAACATATACATATCTTTTGCAAGACAGATTATTATTTTATTACCATTGGCATTTATTTTAAGTGAATTAAATGGATTAGCTGGAATATGTATAGCGTTTCCAATAGCGGAAGCAGTTTTTTAGTAAATGTTGAATATTTTGTAATCAGAATATATGGAGAAAAAATTCGAGATTTAGAAGTCAAAACACAAGTTGCTAATAACTACGATTTGGCAGAAAGAATATAAAATATAATAATTAGGAACATTAATAATTCCTAGTTTATGTTTGCTATCTTATGTATCCGAATGGAGATATTATTTGTTCACGTCTTCCAGTGTTTTTTATTATGTTTGTTATTAAAAATAAAATATATATAAATGTTAAAGTCTATTTCATAGAGAAATCTAAGAGATAGGTTAAATAGAGTAATCTTATGCTCATAAATATGCATATATTAATATGCTTTAATTTCTAGTTATACCAATTTTGCCACTTAGATTGAGTCTATTTGATTTTAGTATAATTTGAAAAATGGTTTTTTTTGTAGCATCAACTACAGTACCATTATGTACATGATAATTTTCCTTAACATTAATATTTCCACTAATATCTTCATCTACAGGTAAAATACCTTTATTTGATAAGATTTATTTAATATATTTTCATTTTCTCTAGAAGATATGTACATTTCTATAGAAGTCTTTGCTACATCTGTACTTTATATAATTATTTAACGACATTTCAGAAGGAAAGTCTCCCACTTCTATAAGTGGGAGTTAACTACCCTAGCAAAATAAAACTTCAGTGGGGGGATAACAATTAAGAATTGTTATCTACTCCAGAGAACTACAAAGGGGTAAATCTCCTTCTGGAGTGGTTAATGCAGCTCTTTCAGAGCTGTTACAGCTCCGCAGGAGATGATTTAATTTTCATTTCATAATTTTACTGTATATTTATAAATTATAAATCTGTTAGTAAATTCAAAATATAATCATGGTATATACTGTAACAGTATATGCTATACACTAAAAAATGATAGTATGATTGTATGATTGGTATAATTAGTGTAATATTATACAATATTGAAGAAATATATTTAAATATAAGACCAGCTAGTTAAAGTCAACTATTTATTTGAAACTAATCTACAGGTGTTAAAAAACACTTTTTTATATCCACTAAATGATATGAACAGAGAAGTACTAAGCTTCTTTTTAAAGCATGATCTAGTATCAATAAGTTTATAGTAATTGCGGACTAACAACTTTAACGACATTTCAGAAGGAAAGTCTCCCACTTTTATAAGTGGGAGTTACATACCCTAACAAATATAAAACGAGTGTACTCGGAAAACAATAATTAACAATTCCCATATTTGAGCAACAAAAGTATTTATTTGGATGTAATACTATAAGTGAAATAATAGCAGGTATGACAAAAAGGCTTTT
>NZ_JAHLEC010000047.1 GCF_018861705.1 Clostridium psychrophilum
AAATATATTTATTAAAACATTAATTTCTATTGAACCGCCGTGTACCGAACGGTACGCACGGTGGTGTGAGAGGTCGCTAAATAAACTAATTATTTAGCTCCTACTCGATTTTTGATTCAAGTTATTACTTACTAAAATTAAATAATACAATATGAAATAATCTTTATATATTTAGTAAATAACTTTTTTACCAACAAATTCAATTACACTCTGTGCTAATATTTTAGTAGGATCAATATAATTACCTTTTATATTTAATGTTTGAAATGCTACTGGTAATTCGGTACAACCTAAGATTACAGTATTAATATTTTGCACGCTAAAAAATGAAAGAACAGAGTTTATATCATCTAAGTTATATTCCTTATGCCCCTTTTTAATACTATATATCAAATCACTAATAATATTTTGATTAGTGTGGTTAGGCTTAATAACTTCAATATCGTATTTATTCAATACTTTATCATAAACTTCAGTAATGCATGTACCCTCAGTAGCTAATAATCCTACTTTCCTAATTTGAGGATTTATTTTTCTTATTTTCTTAGCAACTTCTTCAATCATATTAATAAAAGGCACATGAATATATTTTCCTATTTCATCATAAAAGTAATGTGCAGTATTGCAAGCCATAATTATAACATCAGCACCCATTACTTCAAGTTTTAGTGCAGACTCTATCAAATATTTTCTGGGATCTTCTCCATGCCCTAAAATATAACTTGTTCTATCAGGTATTGAAGCATAATTGTCTATTAGTATATGAATATGATCATTATCACTATTAGCGTCTGTCAACGTAACTATTTTATGCAATAAATCCACAGTAGCAAGAGAACCCATACCTCCTATTATTCCTATCGTTTTGCTATAATTATTCCAATCATTTTCAACATTTATGCCTTGCATTTTCTCTACCCCCGGTATTAGATTATTAGTGAAGAATATTATAAATGTATCTATTAATGTATTAACTACATTTAGTAACTATTTTTATGATGACAGAGAAAAAACCTAAAAGAATATTCAAGATGTTTAGACTAAATATATTACATGTAGTATATTTATACATTGTGATGTGATTAGAAAGAACAAATAAAATTAAGAAGTTCAATTTTGATTATAATATTTCGGGAAAAAATAGTAATTTTAATATTTTGCTTTGTTAATAGAAACAATATATAATTTATGAAAGAAGAGGTGAATCTTGTGGATAATGAGAAACAAAAATTAAGTGTTAAAGTAGCAAAACTTTATTATCAGTCAGATTATAGTCAACAGCAAGTAGCATCAGAACTTGGGATATCGAGACCAACTATATCAAGACTTCTCCAATATGCTAAAGAGAAGGGTTATGTTAAAATTAACATTAATGATCCATTTTCAGATTTAGATAAGCTTTCATGTAAGTTGAAAGAAAAATATGGATTAAATGATATTCGTGTTGTCTTCTCGCCACGGGATGATTATGTGTCTAGTCTCGAATACATTAGTAAAGAAGCAGCAGAATACTTACATGAAACCATAAAAAATGGAGATGTTATTGGTGTAAGTTGGGGAACAACAATGTATGAAGTTGCCAAAAAACTTACTCCGCAAAATACTAAAGGTGTAGAAGTAGTTCAGCTAAAAGGTGGAATTAGTCATTCAGAAGTAAACACATATGCATCTGAAACAATTAGTCTTTTTGCTGGGGCATTTCAGACATTGCCGAGGTATTTCCCATTACCAGTGATTTTTGATAGTTGCATGATAAGAGAAATGGTAGAGAAAGATAGTAATATTAGAAATATTATAGAAATGGGTATTAAAGCTAATGTAGCGATTTTTACTGTTGGTACTGTTCGAGATGAAGCTTTACTTTTTAGATTAGGTTATTTAAATGATACAGAAAAACAGAGTTTAAAACAAAAAAGCGTAGGTGATATTTGCTCGCGTTTTTTCGATAAAAATGGTGAGATTTGCAATGACGAAATTAATAATCGCACTATGGGAATATCTATTGATGCGCTTAAGAAAAAAGAAAAATCTATTCTAGTTGCATGTGGTAAATTAAAATTAAATGCAATCAGAGCAGCATTAAAAGCTAAAATTGCAAATATTTTGATTACAGATCAATATAGTGCAAAAGAGCTTCTAAAATAATTGATAAACATAATTCCATGTATAGCTTTACAAACGTTCAAAAAAGCCTTATTATAAAATTATATTAAGGATTTAAAAGGAGGGTTATAATTAATATGGAATATGAAAAATTAGTTTCACATGCTTTAGAGGCAAGAAAAAACGCATATGCTCCTTATTCTAATTTTAAAGTTGGGGCAGCTGTACTAACAGATGATGGAAAGATATTTACAGGGTGTAATATTGAAAATGCATCATATGGTGCTACTAATTGTGCAGAAAGAACGGCAATATTTAAGGCAGTTTCTGAAGGATACAAAACTATTAAAGCAATTGCTATTGTAGGAGTACAAAATGACTATACTTATCCTTGTGGCATTTGTAGACAGGTAATAGCAGAATTTGCGACAGCCGATACTAAAATAATTTTAGGTAAAAATGATACTGAATTTTTAGTTAAAACATTAGATGAAATCTTACCAGGAGCTTTTACTAAAAAAGATTTAGGAAAGTAAAAAAATAATAAAGCTCAAACAAAAGTATATTTCTATAATTGTTTAAAGCAAAACAATTATAAGAAATATACTTTTGTTTGAAAAATTTACTTGCACGAGTTTACAAATATTTTTTTGTAAAACAAGTAATTAAAACACTTACAACATAATTATAAAATGTCTTTAATTGAAAACGTTGAACAAAATTTCAAATTACACTTTACAAATGTTCAAATAAGCTTTATTATAAAAGTATGATAAAGATAAAAAGGAGATATACAATGAATATTGCTACAATTATTGATCACACTGAACTTAAACCAGATGCAACAAAAGGACAAATTTTACAATTAATAAAAGAGGCAAAAACAAACAAATTTGCGTCTGTTTGTGTAAATCCAAGATGGGCTAAACTAGCAAGTCAGGGACTAAAAGAAAGTGGAGTTACTGTATGCGTTGTTATAGGATTTCCACTTGGTGCAAATACAACTGAAACAAAAGCATTTGAAGCAAGCGATGCTATTAAAAATGGAGCAACAGAAGTTGATATGGTTATTAGCATTGGTGAACTAAAGGATAAAAACTATACATATGTTGAGCAAGATATTAAGGCTGTTGTAGAAGCTGCAAAAGGTAAAGCACTTGTAAAAGTTATTATTGAAACCTGCCTTTTAACAAAAGATGAAAAAGTAAGAGCTTGTGAAATCGCTAAAAAAGCAGGTGCAGATTTTGTAAAGACATCAACAGGATTTTCAAAAGGTGGAGCTACTGTTGAAGATGTTAAACTTATGAGAGATACAGTAGGCACAGAAATGGGTGTTAAAGCTTCTGGTGGTATTCATACTAAAGAGGAAGCTACAAAAATGATTGAAGCTGGTGCAACTCGAATAGGTACAAGCTCTGGTATTGCTATCATTTCTTAAGTGTAAAAACACATGCAGTTTTGTATTTATAGTTCAATAGATTACGGATATAAAATCGCATGTGCAATTTAATTTTAAAATAGACAAGAATAATATTCGATTTAATTGTTGCTAATGTAATCGTTATATAACAAAAGACTAAACTAATACTATTTACGAAGGAGCATCAGAATGAAATATATTATTGGAATTATCGGCCTAATTGTTGTCTTGGGGCTTGCATGGATTAACAGTACTGATAAAAAAAAGGTGAAATACCGACCTATCGTTGTTATGGTTATTTTACAATTCATACTCGGATTTATCTTGCTAAATACTGGTGTTGGTAATTTTTTAGTAGGTGGAATAGCAAATGGGTTTGAGTTATTGCTTAAATGTGCTGGCGAAGGTGTAAACTTTGTATTCGGTGGAATGGTTAATGCTAATCAGTTTACATTTTTTATAGGTGTTCTTTTGCCAATTGTATTTATTTCTGCATTAATTGGAATTTTGCAATATTGGAAGATACTACCGTTTATAATAAAGTATATCGGATTAGGATTAAGTAAAATTAATGGTATGGGTAAACTAGAATCTTATAATGGAGTAGCAGCCGCTATTCTTGGTCAATCAGAAGTATTTATTTCAGTAAAAAAGGAACTTGGACTATTACCAGAACATCGTCTTTATACCCTTTGTGCATCTGCAATGTCTACGGTATCTATGTCAATAGTTGGTTCCTATATGGTTCTTTTAAAACCTAGATATGTTGTAACAGCACTTATTTTAAATTTATTTGGTGGGTTTATTATATCTTCAATTATAAATCCATATACAGTAACTGCAGAAGAAGATATTTTAGAAATTAAAGAAGATAAAAAGCAATCGTTCTTTGAGATGCTTGGTGAATATATTATGGATGGATTCAAAGTAGCTGTTATAGTTGGAGCAATGCTTATTGGATTTGTAGCCATAATTGCTATGATTAATATGGCCTTCAAAGGTATTTTTGGAATTTCTTTTCAAAATATGCTTGGATATATATTTTCACCATTCGCTGTTTTAATGGGTGTACCTTTCAAAGAGGCAATACCAGCTGCAAGTATAATGGCAACAAAATTGGTATCAAATGAATTTGTTGCAATGACTAGTTTAGTAACTGTACATTTAACTGCAAGAACAACGGCTATTGTTTCTGTATTTTTAGTTTCATTTGCTAATTTTTCATCTATTGGAATTATTGCAGGGGCAGTAAAAGGACTTAATGAAAAACAAGGAAATGTCGTTGCCAGATTTGGTCTAAAACTACTATTTGGTGCAACTTTAGTAAGTATATTAACAGCAACTGTTGTTGGTTTAATTGTATAAGATAAATGAAAGAAGGAAGTAAAATGGAGAAATTTAAAAGAATACATATTATAGTTATGGATTCGGTGGGTATTGGTGAATCACCAGATTCAAAGGACTTTGACGATTTTAATGTTAATACATTAGCTCACATTGCACAAAAGAAAAATGGTTTGAATATGCCTAATATGTCATCACTTGGATTATCAAACATTTATGAAATAAAAGGCGTAGAAAAATCTATTCATCCAAAAGCTTATTATGCAAAAATGCAAGAAGCCTCTTGTGGTAAAGATACAATGACAGGTCATTGGGAGATGATGGGATTATATATTGATAAGCCATTTCGTGTTTTCTTAGATGGTTTTCCAAAGGAACTAATTGAAAAAATTGAAACTTTCTCTGGTAGAAAAATTATAGGAAATAGACCTGCTAGTGGAACAGAAATAATAAAAGAACTGGGTGAAAGACAGCTTAAAACTGGAGAGTTAATAGTATATACATCGGGAGATTCAGTGCTTCAAATTGCGGCAAATGAAGAAATTATACCCTTGGATGAATTATATAAAATTTGTGAGTATTGTCGCAAGATAACACTAGATGAACCATATAAGTTAGGTAGAATTATTGCTAGGCCATTTGTAGGAAAAACTGCAGGCGCATTTAAGAGAACTTCTAATCGTCATGATTATGCGTTAAAACCTTTTGGAAAAACAGTAATGAATTATTTGAAAGATGCTAATCTAGACTCTATTGCAATCGGAAAAATTTCAGATATATTTCTTGGAGAGGGTGTGACAAAAACAATTAGAACTACATCTAACAAGGATGGTATGGATAAATTAATCGCAGTGTTAGATAAAGATTTTCATGGCATTAGTTTTCTTAATCTAGTGGATTTTGATGCAGTCTATGGACATCGTCGTGATCCAATTGGTTATGGTGATGCATTAGAAACATTTGATAAAAGATTACAGGAAGTCTTTGAAAAATTACAAGAGGATGACTTATTATTAATTACAGCAGATCATGGAAATGATCCAACTTATCGAGGAACAGATCATACACGAGAATTTGTCCCATTACTCGCTTATTCAAAACGATTTAAGGAAGGAAAAGATCTAGGAATACGTAAAACATTTGCTGATATAGGGGCAACTGTTGCTTGTAACTTTAATGTACAAATTCCGAAATATGGAGAAAGTTTTTTACAAAAATTAAAATAAAAGGATGGTAATAAAAATGAGAATGGTAGATGTTATTTCAAAAAAACGTGATGGAAAAGTATTAACAACGCAGGAAATTAACTTTTTTATAGAAGGTTATACTAATGGAAGCATCCCTGATTACCAAGCAAGTTCGTTTGCAATGGCTATTTATTTTCAGGACATGAATGACCGTGAGAGAGCAGATTTGACAATGGCTATGGTTAACTCTGGTGAAACTATTGATTTATCAGGAATTAAAGGTATAAAAGTAGATAAACACTCAACGGGTGGTGTAGGGGATACAACAACATTAGTACTCGCACCTCTAGTTGCGGCTTTAGATATACCTGTTGCTAAAATGTCTGGACGAGGACTTGGACATACTGGTGGAACAATTGATAAATTAGAATCTATTAGTGGATTCCATGTAGAGATTACAAATGATCAATTTATTGATTTAGTTAACCGTGACAAAGTTGCTGTTATTGGTCAAACAGGAAACTTAACTCCTGCAGATAAGAAATTATATGCACTTCGTGATGTAACTGGGACTGTTAACTCAATTCCACTTATTGCTAGTTCTATTATGAGCAAAAAAATAGCATCAGGTGCTAATGCAATTGTTCTAGATGTTAAAACAGGTGCAGGAGCTTTCATGAAAACGGATAAAGATGCAGAGAATTTAGCTCATGCAATGGTCCAGATTGGTAATAATGTAGGAAGGAACACTATGGCAATAATTTCTGATATGTCACAACCTTTAGGTTTTGCAATTGGTAATGCTCTTGAGGTAAAAGAAGCCATTGATACATTAAAAGGAGAAGGCCCTGAAGATCTTACAGAACTTGTCTTAACTCTTGGAAGTCAAATGGTAGTGCTTGCTAAAAAAGCAAAAACATTAGAAGAAGCAAGAAAAATGCTTGTTGAAGTAATAAAAAATGGTAAGGCTTTAGAAAAATTTAAAGTATTCATTAAAAATCAAGGTGGAGATGCATCGATTGTGGAAAATCCTAAAAAATTACCACAAGCAAAATATAAAATTGACGTACCCGCACTTACTAGTGGCTTTTTATCTAATATGGTAGCTGATCAGATTGGTATTGCAGCAATGTTACTCGGTGCAGGAAGAGCAACAAAAGCAGATAAAATTGATTTAGCAGTAGGACTTATGTTACGTAAAAAAGTTGGCGACAAGGTAGAAAAAGGTGAAACTCTTATAACTATCTATTCAAACCGTGAAAATGTAGAAGATGTAAAAACAAAAATATATGAAAATATAACTATTAGTGATCATGCAACCAAACCAACGCTAATTCATGAAGTAATTACAGAATAAATGTTAACTCATAAATGTAATAAAAAAATTCATAATTAGTAGGTAAATAATATGCTTCAGATGAAATTAGATTTCATCTGAAGCATATAAATTATTAAGAAAGAAAGAAGGTGAGATTATAGATGCTTTAAATTGTAGCGCTGTAAGCATTGGGTTACTATCAGGGCTTTGGATTATACTAAGTACTAAGATTGGAGTTATGGCATGGGTTGGTTTTATGGGATGCACAAGTTACTATGCTACTGGCGATCATTTTGTAAAAGGATGGAAAAAATCTGTGATATGTAATATATCCGGAATTTTCTGGGCTATGTTGGCCATAGAGGTTTCAAAAATTATTCCTATCCATGAATCAGTAGCTGTTATGACTGCAATAATCTCATTTTTTATAATTGCACAAGCGAAAATTCCGTTTTTAGCATTTATTCCTGGAACTTTTGTAGGTTGTGCTTCTACTTTTGGAATGAACGGAGAGTGGAAAGCTACAATAATAGCTTTATTAATGGGATCAGTCTTAGGAATAACATCGGATGTTGCTGGAATTTTAATTAAAAAACTAACTGAAAGAATTGGTGAAAGACAATATCAAAAGTTTTATAAAAAATTTAAAGCTACAAAGTTAATATCAGTCATTTCCTATTTTAAAATGTGAATATTTGGTCCTTAATGAACATAGAAAAAACACTTGTATATCTGCAGCAATAATTTATTATCTTATTTTTTTTATGATTCCATTATACATAAATTTAATGAAAGGCTATTACTTTATACTATAAAGCAATAGCTTTTGGTCGTAGTATATATATTATATCAATAGCCTATTTCTGGGAGCCAGTTTTTAAATGCAAAGGTAATATGGATTCCATACCCTAATCTACATATGGACAAATTATGGTGCATTTGGCAACACAAACCCTCAGACAATATTTTATATTCTATTTTATCAAGGTAAGTGTTTGTTTTTTTTGTTTCAGACATAAACCGTTTAAATAAATCAGTTAGTAAAACTTTTATGACTATATGATATAATATACGTTATAAACATTATAAACGTTATAAATGTATATTGTGTAATATGCGCAATATAGAGCATGATAGGAGATAATGTAATAAAGTTAAGATAGTGGCTAAAGCATAATGGTATTTAAAGATGCTTTGGGAAATTGACTAAAATAAGTAGTACTGATGGGTGGGGGGCAACATGAAATTAGCAAATATTTTTCTAATACTTATTTATGTGTACAATATTGTTTCTGTTTTAATATTAATTTTTGTAAAACGAAGTGATACGAGAGTTATATTTGCTTGGTTGATAGTATTTCTTTTTTTACCTTACATTGGTTTTATATTTTATTTCCTTATTGGTAGTAAATATAAAATGCGCGTTATGTCAAAAAAATATGGTATGAGTGAAATTGAGGAAAAGCATAATAAAGCCCTTGATAAACAAATTTATGATATTTCAGCAGACAAAATAAAATTTAAAGAAATAGAAACTGAAAAGTTCAGAGATTTGATAATTTTGAACTCGAAAAATGCAATGAGTTATTTCACTCAAAATAATAATGTAGAGCTTTTAATAAGTGCTCAGGAAAATTTTTCTCATATTTTTGAAGATATTAAAAATGCTACAAAAAGTGTTGAAGTATTGTACTATATTTTTAGAGCAAAAGATAATGTTGGTAAAGAATTTATTTCTCTACTAATAGACAAAGCAAATCAGGGAGTAAAAGTAACATTAATATATGATGGTATTGGATCTTTACATACTCATATGCGTGATTTTAAGGGACTGAAAAAAGCTGGTGGACATGTGTACAGGTTTTTGCCATCGATAGTAAGAAGCGTTTTGCTTGTCAATTATAGATTGCATAGGAAATTAGTGATTGTTGATGGAAAAATTGCATATACTGGTGGAATTAATGTTGGTGATGAATATTTTGGCTTAAAAAAGATAAATAAACCGTGGAGGGATACAACAATACGGTTGACTGGTGACAGTGTACTTTCACTTCAAACAAGATTTTGGACTGATTTGGTTTTCTTGCAAAATCAAAACTTTAGAAAAAAGAAAAAAGCTAAATTTATGGTTGATGAAAAGGTATTAAATAGTTTTTATAGTCCAATCGAAGAAGGAAACCTAGGAGTACAAATACTTTCAAGTGGACCTAGTAGTAGAAATGACACTATAAAGGATGCCTATGTTAAAATGATTACATCGGCAAAAAAATATTTATATATTCAAACACCATATTTTGTCCCAGATAAAACTATATTAGAATCCCTAAGGCTTGCTGCAGCGTGTGGCGTTGATGTTAGAATCATGCTTCCGGGTATACCTGATAAAAAACCTATTTATGCTATTACTTTATTAAATGTAGCAAAACTCTTAAATGATGGTGTAAAGGTATATTTGCATTCAGGTTTTCTTCATGCCAAAACTATTGTTATAGATGATCAGGTTTCAACGGTAGGAACTGCCAATATTGATATTAGAAGTTTTAGTCTTAATTATGAAACCAATGCATTTATTTATAATAATGAGTTCGCAATTAAATGTCGTGATATATTTTTAGATGATATCAAAGACTGCACAATATTCAATGCTGAAATTTATTCTAAACGCGGTTTGTGGAAAAAAGTTTATGAATCCATTTGGCGTTTTATAGCTCCTATTGCTTAAATCATCTCCTGCGGAGCTGTAGTATAACGACTTCAGAAGGAGATTTAAACTTCCACTGAAGTTTTATTTTGCTAGGGTAGTTATCCTCTGGGTAGGTCTCTGGTGGTAGATAACAATTCTTAATTGTTATCCTCCCACTTATAGAAGTGGGAGATTTTCCTTCTGAAATGTCGTTAAAAGTAAGAGAAAAAATATTTTAGACCCTATATACCAAACATATTAAAAATGTTTAGTTTATAGGGCCTATCACATAATTAAACTTTTTTAGTATACAGGTAAAAATTAAATGCTAGTGGCTACCTCTGTAGACTCATTTTCTTTGATCCGTTCTAAACTTTTCTCATGCTTATTCATCCTTTTTATTTCCAATGTTATCATTAGGGTTGTTATTATAAATGAGATAAAGTCAGCCGTTGGGCCAGCCATCCAGACACCGTCTAATTTAAATAAATGTGGCATCAAAAGTATTAAAGGTAAAAGTACTATAATTTGTCTTAATAAACTTAAGAAAATAGAAATTTTAGCCTTGCCTACGGCCTGGAAGTAATTTGTAAATACAACCTGTGAACCTATTAAAGGAAGCATTACAAGAAAGATTCTTATTCCTCTAGAACCAAGGCTTATAAGTTCTTTGTCGCTGTTGTTAAAAATACTTATGATTTGAACCGAGAAAAGTTGAACAATTATAAATCCAACAGTAGTCATAAGGGTAGCTACAATAGCTGCATATTTTAAGGCCAGTTTCACCCTCTTGTAACTTCTAGCACCATAGTTATAACCTATAATTGGTTGTGCTCCTTGATTTAGACCAAAAACAGGCATCATGATTAACATGTTTATACTATTTATTAATGAAAAGGCACCTATCGCTAAATCTCCACCATATTTGGCTAAGCTTTTATTGAAGGTTACAGTAATAAGACCAGCTGCCATTTGCATTGCAAAGGGAGACATTCCTATTTCTAATATTTCTTTGACAATTTTTTTATGAAGTATTAAATTCTTCTTTTTTAATTTTAAAATGCTTTTTCCTCTTAAAAAATAAGAAAGAACCCAAATAGAACATACAGCTTGTGAAATTACAGTAGCTAGAGCTGAACCAACTACTCCCATATGAAGACCAAAAATAAAAATAGGATTTAATATAAAATTAAGTATAGCCCCGATAAGCATTGTAATCATCGCCATAAGCGCATTACCTTCTGAACGTATAAATGGATTCATACCAAAACCTGCATTTTGAAGTAGTACTCCCAGTAATATTATAAATCCGAATTGTTTAGCATAAGGCATTGTTGCTGGGCTAGCACCAAGAAGTACAAGGATTGGTTCAAGAAATATAAGACCTATAACACTTACAACTATAGATAATATAACTACTAGTATAAATGCATTCCCTAGGATCTTCTCTGCATCTTCTTTTTTATGTTGTCCTAATTTAATTGATACTACTGCAGCTCCACCTATTCCAACAAGCATTCCAAAGGCCATTATAACATTTGTAATTGGAAAGGTAACAGCTACTCCAGAGAGAGCAAGTGGGTCTGGTACACCCCTACCAATAAATATTCTATCTACTACACTGTACAAAGCATTTACAAGCATCCCTATTATTGCAGGAATAGAAAATTTCCAAAGAAGGGAGCCTACCTTCTCAGTTGCTAATTCATTTGAGTTATCCATATAAAATACCACCTTTTGTTTCCTAATATATTTAGCTTGCTAACTATTAAATAATCTTTTATCTCATTTTCTACAAATATTTTTATGTATTCTTTTTGTCCAAGATATATAGATTTTTATCTCATCTTGTGTCAAGCCTTCAGATATCTGTTCTTCTATTTCATCAATAATTCTATAACATAGTTTTTCTAGTTTAACACCTTCATCAGTTAAGTAAATTCTATTAATTCTGCAGTCTATTTTATCATGCTTTCTAATGATAAACCCTTTGTTTGCAATGGTATCCAAAATACCGGAGACTGATGCTGGTGTTAATTCTAAATTTTCTTGAAGTTGTTTCTGAGTCTTGCCATCCTCTCCCCACAGTTTTTGAAGTACTGCCACTTGTGAAGATGTAAGATCGTATTTTTGTAATTTATTATCATGCAATTTATTTAAAAGTCGTACTGATTTTTTTAACCAATAGCCAATCCACATTTCTTCAATGCCCATAATTATGTTTAGCCTCCTAAATGTTTCTCGTAATATACTATCATAGGATTTAATATAAATCAACTTATGTTAACGACATTTCAGAAGGAAAGTCTCCCACATCTATAAGTGGGAGTTACTTACCCTAGCCAAAATAAAACTTTAATGGGAGTTAAATCTCCTTCTGAAGTCGTTAATACTACAGCTACGCAAGAGATGATTTAATGATGCTACCAAGGAGCTGACCACTTAGAGATTATGTTTGTGGATAATACAAATTGGATGGTTATTATTCCTAATAACGTTTTAAATATGTGTCTTTTGAGTAAAAGATATATTAGTATATAGGTATACCTCAAAGAACTGTTTTTGAGGTATAATAGATTAATAAAATAATAAACTATACATTGAAAACATTCATTGTTAATATTAAATTAGAAGGTATCAGTTTATGTGGTAAAGAATATAGATATAGAATGAAAATTAACCATAAATTTATTTTAAACAAGTAAACTTTTATGGCAATTAAACTAGTAGAGTTTCTAAGCAGAAATTTGAAGAAAAAACTTTGTAAATAATAACAGGAGGTTTGAATATGAAAATCAATTGTAATACATCTCTTAATGAATTATTTAAAAATGCGAAAGAAACTTTAGATCAAATAGAAGAGGATGAAGAGTTTATTGTAAAAGATCTTTTTACAGGTTTTGAGTGGAACCGAATAGATATAGGTAATAGATCTAAATTAGGAGCCATGTTTTTTAACTTTTCAAAACATGATGATAAATTAATTATTGTAGGAATAGGAAAAACAATTCAGAATCAGCAAAAGTATAGGAAATTACATGATGATGTTGAAATTGAAGTTGATAACGGTGAATTAAAAGAAATGAAATTGCAATATAAGTCATTGGTGTATAACTCAAATGAAAAGCTGAAAAACTTAGAAGATATAAATAAAGACTTAATTTCAAAGCTTTTATCGAAAGACAAAAAAACTTTGATTGAAGAAGCTGATAAGGATACAAATGAATTGTATATTCAATATTTAGAGAGTATAAGTAAGATTGAGTAAAATAAGTATGCAGTGAAAAATTTGAAGTAATATATAAGAAAAGGAAGTAAATAATGGAAAATAAAATAAGAATGAGATATCCAAGATATCTTAAAGAATTTAAATGCATCGGTGGAAAATGCACAGATAGTTGTTGTATTGGATGGGATATAGATATTGATAAGGTCACTTTTAGGCAGTATTATAAAGTTCAGGACAAAGAAATGAAGCGTATGTTTCAGAAAAATGTACATAATAATGATTATTACCTAAGCCCTGATGTAGATTATGGAAAAGTAAAATTAAAAAGTGGGAAAAGGTGTGCCTTTTTAGATGAAGAAAATTATTGTATAATATATTCTAAAATTGGAGAGAAATATCTTTCAAATGTTTGCACATCTTTTCCTAGAATAACAAATAAGGTAGATAAGTATTATGAGATGTCTCTTGATGTAGCCTGTCCTGAAGCGGCAAGAATTCTTTTATTAAAAGAAGAAGGAATTGAATTTAATGAAAGTTACGAGACTTTAGGAAAACATATATTATCAAGTGAGATTGAAACTACATCTACAGAATATAATAACTCACCTATTAAATATTTTAAAGAAATTAGAGATTTAAGTATTAAAATAATACAAAACAGAAAATTCAATTTAAGTAAAAGACTGTACATATTAGGTGATTTTATAAATAAATTACAAAAAGAACTTAAACATAAGTATAATAATGTACCTACATTTATTAAACAATATAATATGAATTCAGTTGATGATTCTTATGAAAAAAATCAATCAAGATATATTATGCAGATGGATTTTTTCAGAAAGATGATGGGTTTCTTAAATGTATCTAAAGAAGTGGACAGTCTTTCTTTCAAGGAATATACTAAGCAAATTATAATTGGATTCAAGTTTGATAAGGGAGAAGACATTAGTAAATATTCAGAAGTGTACATAAAAGCATTTGAAGATTATACTGAAAATTTTATAAATAATAATAGTTATATTTTCGAAAATTATTTAGTGAATTTTATGTATAACTACATCTTTCCATTCACTGAATCGGAATCAGCATTTGATGGATATATTTTGATCTTAGTAAGATATTCATTTATTAGATTTTATTTAGTCGGGAAATATCTATGTAATAATGGAGATAACAAAAAAGATATAGTTGAATTTATACAATCTTTTTCAAAGACCATAGAGCATCATAGAACATATTTAGTTGACTCACTAAAGTATATAAAAGAAAATAAATTGGACAATATGGAATTTGCTAAAAAACTTCTATAAAAAACAATTGAAAAGCAGATAATTTAAAAGTAGCAGAACATTTCATTATATGACATGTTCTGCTACTTTTAAATTGATTTCACTATTTAACAGACAATTGATAGATGAAAAATTAAGACCTAAATATTACGCTTTCCTTATTAAACATATGTTTTGCTAGAATAATAGCTGCTATCGTATAAATTATAGACCATCCTATGGTTATTCCTATATGACCATAATTGTAAATTCCACTTGTAAGTTCCTTAACAACTGAGCTTACACTAAGTAGAGGTATGTTGAAATAAATAAAAGGTATGTTTTTTGCATCCATATACATAGTCCCATAAGCAGCAAATATAGGAATAATTGAAAATGGTGTCAAGTAAGTTTGAGCTTCTTTGAAAGAACGAGCATATATACTTACAGCTAGTTCAAGTGCACCAAAAAACATTGTTGTTATTATTGTTATTATTCCAATAAAGGCAATTGCTTTGTACCCTAGGCCAATTGATGAACTTCCATTACCGAACATTCCACCAGGAATTTTCATTGAAACTATAAGACCAATCATAGAACATACCGATATTATAAAACCCATTATTGTTATTGCATAGAGTTTCCCTGTTAATATATGATGTCTTCCAGCTTTTGTAGTTAAAAGTGGTTCAAGTGTTCCACGTTCTTTCTCACCAGCCCCTAGGTCTGTGGCTGCTGCAATAGTTCCTGTTGCACTATAAAGAAGCACGAATATAGGAACAAGCATTCCTAATATTATTAGGCCTTCTGCATTTTCTTCCTTTTGAAAACTTGTTTTAGCAACTGTTATCGGTGTCAATATCTTTATATCAATATTCTGTTTTGTTAATCTACTACCTACTATTTCTTTACTTAATGCATCTATTATATTAGTTACCTTGCTTAGCGCAATCGATGATTTTTGACTTGTATTATCGTAAAAAATCTTTATACCAGAATTATTACCATTTGAAATAAATGTGTCAAAATCCTTTGGTATTTCGACAAACAGTAGTGCCTTTCCATTTTTTACTGCGCCTTGTCCATCAGCGTTATTTATAAATTTTATAGACTTATCTTTTCTTAATATTTTGCCAAGGCTACTACTTCCTTTATCCAACATTACAATTTTCGTATTTTGATTAACATCATCCTGGGCACTATTCATAGTTTTCCCCATAATAAAGCTAAGTACTGGCATTAACAAAAGAGGAATAAGCAAACTTACTATTATTGTCTTTTTGTCTCTAAGCATGTCCTTAAGTTCTTTTAGTAATATTACACTAACCAATTTATTCATGGCTACCCCCTATAAGTTTTACAAAAATATCTTCCATGTCTTCATTATTATATTTAGCCTTAAGCGCACTTATTGTGCCATATTCCACAACTTTACCCTTATGAATTATTACAACTCTATCACAAAGGTTTTCAACCTCTACCATACTATGACTTGAGAAAACTATAGCCTTACCTTCTGACTTACACTTAAATATAAAATCTTGGATAAGTCTTGTGGCAGAAACATCAAGTCCAGTGCTTGGCTCATCAAATAACATAACTGAAGGCTTGTGTACAATACTTCTTGCAATTGCTACCTTTTGTTTCATACCTCTTGAAAATTTCCCTACCCTTTTATCTATGAATTCACTCATTTCAAGTTCTCGCGTAAGTTCTTCTATGCTATTTTTTGCATCATAAACACTCATTCCATTCAACTGGGCAAAATACATTATATTTTCTCTTGCTGTAAGCCTGTCATATAGACCAACCTCTCCACCAAATAAAATACCAATTTCTCCTCTAATACAATCAGGTTCTTTTACTAAATCATAACCTGCAATTTTCCCTTCTCCGTCGGTTACCTTAAGCATAGTTGCAAGCATTCTCATTATAGTTGTTTTCCCAGCTCCATTTTCTCCGATGAGACCTAATATTTCTCCCTTATTAACTTTAAAAGAAACTCTATCCACCGCTATAAAATCTTTAAATTTTTTAGTAAGGTTATTTACCTCTAACAATTTAATTCCCCCTTGCGTAAAATATTATTAATATATCTTAAATAGTATTTGTATATGATATTACTATTTTATATTTCTAATCAGATTTATTTCGGATATGCGAGGTGGGTTAAAACACTACTAACTAGTGCTTTTTTACGATTAAGGACAATACTTGTTTCTGGATTGTTTAGCAACTAAAGCAATAATTAAATTATATCATTATATATAATATATTTCTATTCTTTAAAATTATTAGATCATATATATATTTACTCATTGAATAAAAAACAAGAAAATATTTTTTAGTAATGTAAATATCATTGGTGAATAATATATGAATTTACTGAAAGGTTGCACATTTGATGAAGATTGATGATTTCTTTTTTTCTTTAATTATATTACTATGAAGTAAATAATAATTAACATTTAGGAGGGTGAATATCTATGGGAAATTTTCAAAACATTAATACTTTAAAACCTGAAGGTATCGATAATAAAAGAGCGTATTTGGTTGGAGGGGGTATAGCCTCTCTTGCAGCTGCGGCATACTTAATTAGCGATGGTCATATGGATGGTAAAAACATTACCATTTTAGAACAATCACCGATTATCGGTGGTTGTATGGATGGATCTGGAAATGCAAAGGATGGTTACGTTGTTCGTGGTGGTCGCGAGATGGAGGAACATTATGAGTGTTGTTGGAATTTATTTAGCATGATTCCTTCTCTAAGTGATCCTAACAGAACAGTTTTGGATGAATTTAGGGAGCTAAATATGGGAGACCCTAATGAATCAACTTGCCGATTGCTTCATAATTGTGGTCAAAAGGCTGATTTCTCTTCTCTTGGATTAAATGATCTTCATATTAAACAACTTACTATGCTTTTTCTTGCAACCGAAGAAGATTTAGGAGCTACAACTGTTGAACAGTATTTTGACCCATCTTTTTTAGATACTAATATGTGGTGTTTCTGGCGTTCTATGTTTGCATTTGAAAATTGGCACAGCGTTGTGGAAATGAAACGCTATATGCAACGTTTTATGCACTTGCTTCCTGGTATGAGCCATATGAAAAACATTATGTTCCCAAAGTACAACCAGTATGAGTCTATGATTCTTCCTCTAGAAAAATGGTTGCTATCTAAAAATGTAGTCATTGATTTAAACTCGCAGGTTACAGATTTAGATATTGATATAGAGGCAGACAAGAAAACTGTTACTGCCATTCGCTTGTTGCATAATGGTAAGGAGGAGATAATTCATACAACCAAGAATGATTTGGTATTTGTTACTAATGGATCTATGGTAGAAAATTCTACTATTGGAAGTATGCACAAACCTGCAGTAACAAACCGTGGTTTAGGAGGATGCTGGAACCTGTGGAAAAATATTGCAAAAAAAGATAATTCCTTTGGAAAACCAGAAGTCTTCTGTAGTGACATCGACAAAAGTAAGTGGGAATCTTTCACTATAACTAGTACAAGTCCTAAAATGGCTGATCTACTTAAGGAACTTACTGGAAGAGATCCATACTCTGGTAAAACTGTTACAGGTGGTATTATAACTATAAAGGATTCAAGCTGGCTTTTAAGCGTAACTTGTAATAGACAACCTCATTTTAGTGAACAACCTAAGAATGTTTTAGTAGTATGGGCTTATGGTCTTTTCGCTGACAACATTGGTGATTTTGTTAAAAAAAGAATGAGTGATTGCACTGGTGAAGAAATGATGACTGAACTTTTATATCACTTAGGCATTAAAGATGAGATACCGGAAATCCTTAAAAACGTTAATGTTATCCCTTGCATGATGCCTTATACTACTAGCCATTTTATGCCACGTGTTAAGGGTGATCGTCCTGATGTTATTCCGAAAGGCAGTACCAATCTTGCATTTTTAGGACAATTTGCAGAAGTTAAAGATGATTGCGTATTCACAGTTGAATATTCCATTCGTTCAGCTATGATGGCAGTTTATACATTACTTAATCTTGATAAAAAAGTGCCAGAAGTATATCCTACTAAATATGATATACGTGTGATTGCAGCGGCAGCAAAGGCATTATATAGTGGACGACCTCTTCCTGCTGAAATGATTGTGAAGAAATTATTGAAAAATACAACTCTTGAAGGCCTAATTTAAATATATAACAAAAGGAACAAGAAAGAATAATTCTTTGTTGTTCCTTTTGTTATATATATTTCTAAACTAACATCAATGATAATAGTATTGGTGTTAGTAATTAATTTTAGTGTATTTCACACTTTAATAATGCTCTATGGATATCTCCACTTATTAGTTTATCTAGATTATCAATAATTTGCTCAGAATTTTTAATCATGTTGGTTCTTATCCATTCAAGCAATAATCCTACAAAAGCAAATTTATAAAAATTAACTACAAATTCTTTATTTTCCTTCGAAACGTTCATGTCAACTGCGATTTCATCTACAACATTAACAACAAGGGTATAAACTGCACTGTACAAATGGGTTTCTAAATGTTCACGCCCAATAGAATTATAGGTATTTAACACCATTTTACGATTTTGATCCAAATAAATCAATATCTTCAAAAATCCCTGTTGCCATGTTTGATAGGTTGTATTTTTTTCCATGGCACTAGCAACTTCAGTTCTGAAAATCCATTCTAAAAGTGCATAGATATCTTGAAAGTGATAGTAAAATGTACGGCGGTTAACCCCACAGTCTCTAACAATATCATTAATTGTAATTTTTGCTAAGGGTGTGGTATTCATTATCCTTTTTAATGATTCTGCCAAAGCTTCTTTTGTAGTTTGCGACATACATCATATCTCCTTTCACTTGTATTACATACATTATATTTAAAATTCAACTTTTAGTCAACGTGACGAAAGTAAAAATTAATTTTACATTAAATCATTTCCTTTTGAAATGTCGTTAAACTAATTAGAGAACATTGTTACTAATAACGACATGTGTATGGTTTTAAGACAGTTATGCAAGTATGATTGTAGACAACCCTTCTGCTTGGATTTATATTGTAACTATAGGAAGTACCTAACTTGGTAAATGCAAAATTGACCAAGGAATATAGTTTAAAAATAATCTTTTAAATGGAGGGTGTTAAAATGAGATTTAATTTTGATCAAACTATCGATGTAGAAAAAACAAATGCTTACATGGTTGGTGCTGGACTTGCATCGCTGGCTGCTGCAGTATTTCTAATTAGAGATGGGCATGTTCCAGGAAAAAATATTCATATATATGAGGAACTAGGGGTTACAGGTGGAAGCATGGATGGAAGTGGCGATGCTAAGAATGGTTATGTAATCCGTGGTGGAAGAATGTTTGATAGGGAAGCTTATGCTTGTACTTTTGGAATAATGGAAAGTATTCCGTCATTGACTGATCCTAAAGTTTCAATACTTGATGAGTTTAATGCTTTTAATAAAAAAATTCATACTCATGCAAAAGCTCGATTAATAGATAATGATGCTAAAATAACTGACGTCTCATGTTTGGGACTTAATCGCGCTGATAGAATGGCATTAATGGATATAATGATTTGTAATGAAGATTCTTTAGGCACAAAAACTATTAGTGAATGTTTTCCAGAACCATTTTTTAAAACAAATTTTTGGCTTCAGTGGACTACACTTTTTGCATTTGAAACATGGCACAGTGCTGTAGAACTTAAGAGATATCTTCATAGGTTTATTCAAGAGTTACCACGTTTAAATGATTTATCGGGAATACGTCGAACACCATATAATCAATATGATTCAATGTTATTACCGATGACCAAATGGTTGGAGGCGCAAGGTGTTAATTTTGAATTAGGTTGCAGGGTAACTGATTTAGAATTTAAACCATCAAAAACCGAAACTACAGTTACGGCATTCAAATGCGAAAAAAACGGAAAAGAAACTAGAATAGAAGTTGGCGACGGAGACTTAGCATTTGCAACAATTGGTTCGTTAACAGCTGGTACTAGCCTTGGATCAATGACATCGCCCGCAAAAATTAATGACAAACATGTAGGTGGAGATTGGGATCTTTGGGAGAAAATCGCAAAGGGACGTCCTGAGTTTGGTAATCCAAAGGTTTTTGATGAACGTGTTGAAGAATCAATGTGGCAGTCTTTCACAGTTACACTTAAAGATCCAACAATGTATAAGAGAATAATAGAATATTCAGGAAATAAGCCTGGTACTGGTGCTCATATGACATTTAGGGATTCTGCATGGCTCATGACAATAGTTGTACACAATCAACCACATTTTATTAATCAACCTGATAATATACAAACTTTCTGGGGTTATAGTTTGTTTCCATATGCAAAAGGTGATTTCATAAAGAAGAGAATGGTGGATTGTACCGGTGAGGAAATATTAACCGAAGTATTATATCATTTAAATTTCGTCGATGATATGAAAAAAATTATTGAAACATCTATTTGTATACCATGCATATTACCTTTTACAACGGCACAATTTTTAACAAGAGCTAAGGGTGATAGACCACAAACTATACCAGAAGGTTCAACTAATTTGGCATTACTTGGACAATTCTGTGAAATAAAAGATGATGTAGTATTTACAATGGATTATTCAGTAAGAGGTGCACAAATTGCTGTTTATAAATTCCTAAATCTTGATAAAAGACTAACACCTATTTACAAAGGACAATATGATATCAGAGTAATGCTTAACGCAGCAAAAGTATTTATGAAGGATGATAATTTAAGTAAAGAGGTAGGTGGAATAATGTCAATGTTAATGAAATAATTTTAAAATATAAAATACGAGGGAGGTACTAATAAGGGGAGTTCACTTTGTGAACTTCCCTTATTGTATATACAAATAGTTAATTTTTAACTAAGTAGAATGATACTAATTACACATTAACCTGTTATTACCCCTACTTTAGGTAATTTATCTAGTATTTTTGAAGCCGCATGGCAGGTACTAAAAATTTTTGTTGCATCGATTCCGGCAGATACACCAAAATGAGCGCCACCAGCCCAAGATTGAATTGAACTTACGTCGTAAACTACTCCGTTTACGGACACATAGGCAGGATTACCACCAATGCCATTATATTTTGATAATTCCTCCAACGTAAAATTTCGTTGTCTTTTTAAATTTTTTTTAAAAGTATATCTTGTGTTGTCTATATATTCATCCTCATATAAAAATGTTACTGGAGTTACTGGTACTAAATAATAGTTTGGATAAAAAATTAGCATATTGATCCTCCTATATAATTGCATTTCTATTTCACAACTAAGTAATTATTTTATTAATTATTTTATTCATTATGGTTTTAAATGTTACTTAAAAAAGTGGTGTCTACTAATAAGAAGTTAACAAAAATTCTAATATGAAACATTTTAATGAAACATTTCACATATATACTAATTAAGAAAGAATTACAAACTAATTAGGAGATAAATATGCATGAAGTTTCGATAATTGAAAATGTTATTAAAATAGTAACAGATAAAGCAATTGAAAATAAATTAACTAAAGTTACCAAGGTATCACTAAAAATAGGCGAGTTATCTGGTGTCATGTCAGAATGCTTAAACTTTGCATTTGAAATTTGCATTATCGATACACTACTTGAAGGGTCAACTTTAGAAATAGAAAAAGTAAGTGCTGTAGCTGAATGTAAGGACTGTAAAAAAAAATTTGCAATCAATCATTTTAATAAACTTTGTCCATGCTGTAATAAATTTTGTTCAAGTATTATTAGTGGATATGAGCTTTATGTAAATACCATAGAAGGAGATTAAAATATGAGTGTAATAAAGGTAGTAAGGAACATTCTTCAGAAAAACGATGAGATAACTTCAAAAAATAAAGAATTGTTAGATGAAAAAGGTATCTATGTAATAAACCTTATGAGTTCACCTGGTTCAGGTAAGACTTCGCTACTTGAAAGGATAATTGCAAAGCTTAAAAATGATATAGATATTGCTGTAATTGAAGGAGATATTTATACAACTAAAGATGCACAGAGAATAGAAGCACAGGGAGTTCCAGTGGTTCAAATTAACACTGGGGGTGCTTGTCATCTTGATGGGTCAATGATAAAAAATGCATTAAATGAATTAACCCTTGATAAAGTTGATTTGCTTGTAATAGAAAACGTAGGTAATCTAGTTTGTCCTGCGGAATTTGAAATTGGTGAAGATATAAAAATTTGTGTATTGAGCACTACAGAAGGAAATGATAAACCACTTAAATATCCACTAATGTTCGAAAAAAGTGGTGCCATTATTTTAAATAAATTGGATTTAATAGAATTTACTGATTTTAACAAACAAGAATTTTATAAGGATATAAAATCTTTAAATGCTAATGTGGAAACATTTGAAATATCCTGTGTTAAAAATCAGGGTATAGATGAAATATGTTCATGGTTAACGCGGAAAATTGAAAATAAAAAATTAGAGGCTAAATAATATTTCACCATAGTAGATGTTAATATATTTTGAATAAGATAGGCTAGAGATTATGTATCTCTAGCTTTATTTATTTTAAGTACCACTTATTAAGTGGTAAATACTGCATAATTAAATGATTTTTTAAATATATATTAAGAACGGATAAATAGGAGGGAGTATTTTGCATGAAAGAAGACTTATAAAGAGAGCAATAGATGAAATCCATAATGGTGAGGCTAAAAAGATTAATTTTGTATGGATGGAGGCTAACGGTTGTATGGGAAATATAATTTCTTTTCTCAATGCAGATCAACCGGATGTTATTTATTTCCTAAAGGAAATGGTTAATTTGAAATTTAGTCCTAGTCTTATGCAAGCTGAAGGTGAGGTTGCATATGAAGAATTTTTAGCAGTTTTAAATACCAATTTTATATTAGGAGTAGAGGGCGCCCTAACTAATATGGAGGAGGGTTTTTATAATATATTCGCAACATATAAAGGGGTACGGGTGCCTACAGCAGAAGCTATTAAATTAGCAGCGCAAAAGGCAAAAGCAATAATAGCTATTGGAACTTGTGCTTCATTTGGAGGTATATCTGCTGCTAGTCCCAATCCAACAGAATGCAAAAGTTTAGGAGGGTTCCTGGGGAAAGAAGTAATAAATATTCCAGGTTGTCCTTCGAATCCTTTGTGGGTTATGGGAACTATAGCTAGTATTATTCTTAATAAAAAGGTTGAAATAGATGAAAAAGGGCGTCCAATAATGTTTTTTAAAGAAAGCAATCATACTAACTGCCCAAGACGCTCATATTTTGATAATAAAGTATTTGCAGAGAAGTTAGGAGAAAAAGAGTGCATGATAAAGGTTGGATGTAAAGGCCCTATTACAAAAGCTTATTGTCCACTTGGATTATGGAATTCAAGAATCAATTGGCCAGTAGAGGCTAACTCGCCTTGCATAGGCTGTGCTAGCGAATTTTTCCCGGATGGTACAGAGCCATTTGTTAAGTACTGATAGATGATTAAAACAATTAGGTAGATAATAAGTGATAGTTCAAATATATTTTGGAGTGAGGTGATTGCGATGACTACTAAAATAACAATAGATCCTATAACTAGGATTATGGGTCCTTTAAGCATAGAAGTAGAAATTAAGAAAAATAAAATAGTAGAAGCTAAAAGTGCTGGAATCCAGTTTAGGGGCTTTGAAAAGATGCTAATAGGACGTCCTCCTTTAGATGCAGTATACTTTACTGAAAGAATATGTGGTATATGTTCTACGTCACATGGACTCGTAGCAAGTCTTGCACTAGAAGATGCACTAAAGGTAAAGCCAAATGAGAATGGAGTAAGAATTAGAAATTTTTCACATGGAGCTGAGTTTCTCCAAAATATTATGAGACAAATTTGCATTTTTGCATTTCCTGATTATGTAGATATAACACTTACTCCAGGAAATTCGGGTTATGATTTTAGACTTCCCAAGAATTACACAGAAAAAATAAATAAAGATTATATGAAGGCGTTAGAATGTAGCCGGTTGGCCCATGAAATTGTAGCTCTTATTGGGGGGAAAGCACCACATAATCACGGCGTATTTGTGGGAGGCACCACTGCAAACATGGATGCCTCTAAAATTATTAGACTGAAATCAATACTACATTCTATAAGTGAATTTATGTGCAAAAATATGGTTGACGATATAAATATTATAGCTCATTATTACCCGGAGTATTTTAAAATCGGTGGTGGGACAAGAAATCTGCTAACCTATGGACTATTTCATGATTTGCATAATAAAGAAATGCAGTATGTTCAGCCTTCAAGTTACATTGACGATGAGGTAGCTATTTTAGACCCAAAAGCAATAACAGAGAGTTCAGCATTTGCCTGGTATAAAGAATCTAAAACTAGTGAAGTGCCATCAAATTATCCATCTGAAACAGATATTAAAAAGCCAGGAGCTTATACATTTATTAAAGCACCTAGGTATAAAGGTAAAGTTGTACAGGTTGGACCACTTGCCCGTATGATTTTATCAGGTTCCTATAGAAATAGTATATCCACCATGGATAGGCTTATGGCTCGGGTACTTGAGGGAAAGAAGATTTGTGAAAAAATGCTTATAATAATTGATTCAATAGAGCCTATACCAGCAGTACAGGAAAAATATATTATTCCAGAAAGTGCACAAGGGGTAGGACTCTGTGATGCTGTTAGGGGGGCTCTTGGACACTTTCTTACCATAGAAAAAGGAGTTATAAAAAATTGTGATATAGTTACACCTACTGCTTGGAATCTATCACCAATAGATGAGCTGGGTCAGCATGGAGCCTTGGAAAGTGCTCTTATTGGAACTGAAATTCAAAACCTTAAGAATCCGGTGGAAATAGGCCGTATAGTGCGCTCGTTTGATCCTTGTATATCTTGTGCTACACACGTAAACACAGAATATGGTGAGTCTTATAATATAAATATTGTTTGATACATTTTAAGTCAACTAATCATAATGCTAATCAGTTTGGTTTAAAATCACCTAAGAATATATGAGTTATATTTGTATACAATATAAGGGGAGTGATTAGATGAGTGAAATAAAGATTAGCATTAATATGCTAAATACCAATGAAGAAATTCATGCGGAAAATAAAAATCTTTTTGATGAAGAGGGTATATTTGTTATAAATCTAATGAGTGCTCCGGGGTCTGGAAAAACCACTATACTTGAGAAATTAATTCCAAGGCTTAGACAAAACTTGAATATGGCGGTAATTGAAGGAGATTTATATACGACTAAAGATGCACAGAGAATTGAATCTAAGGGTGTTCCAGTAGTACAAATTAATACTGCAGGACCTTGTTATTTAGATGGATCTAAGGTAAGAGAAGCATCATTAAACTTTGATTTAAGAGAGATAGATCTTATTATTATAGAAAATGTAGGGAGCATAGCATCACCAGCTGAGTTTGATATTGGTGAGGATATAAAGCTTTGCGTTCTTAGTGTTACAGAAGGCAATGATAAGCCTTTGAAATATCCATTGATGTTTGAAAAAAGCACAGCAGTAATTTTAAATAAAATTGATTTAATTAAATTTACGAATTTTAAAAAAGACGAGTTTTATGAAGATATCAAATTGATAAATAATAAGGCGAAGATTTTTCAAACTTCTTGCACTAAAAATGAGGGAATAGATCAACTAAGCGAATGGATTTTGCAACAAGTAAAGAAAAAAACAAGTATCTACAAATAAAATTTTAAGTCCTGTTTATAACAGGACTTTTTTAGTGTGCCTGGCATGGGCGTTTACTCGTCGGTGAAAGTCCGATACGGGGGCTGATAGTGCCATCCGTTAGCTTAAGACAAGGGTGTCCACCGTGAGGCGGAATCT
>NZ_JAHLEC010000048.1 GCF_018861705.1 Clostridium psychrophilum
TCATTTTCATTACTTCGATATTCATATGTTCTCTCATCTTTTCAGGATACTTTTCTTTATTCAATTTCCAAAACTTTGGATAATTATCTTCAAATATTTGTTTTATAGTAAGCTTATTTTTTCTCATGATTTAATCATCTCATATTTCTCTTGAATTTTCCACCTAATTTTCATTTAAAATGTTATCTAAAATGTTATCCACAGCGGTTTCCGCAAGCTGTTTCCTATATAATAAAAAACAACCTTTTATACAAGAACTGGATGCTTCAATATATGGAATACCTGTCCTTGAAGCATGCTATCCTATGTTTGATGAAGACAATTCAGCCGAAGTTGTTGGATGTTTTGCAATAATTACACCCAAAGAAGTTGCATCAAATCTTCGTAATATGTCAGAAAATCTTGAAAGCGGTCTTACAGGAATAGCTTCTGCTATTGAGGAATTGGCGGCATCAGCATCTAACATACATACTAATGAAATTGAACTCAATACTGAGATTAAAGAAGTAATTAGCCTGTCGGAAGAAATTAATAAAGTATCTTCTTTCATTAAAGAAATTGCAGATGAAACAAAAATGCTTGGACTAAATGCAGCCATAGAAGCAGCAAGAGCTGGCGATGCAGGCAGAGGCTTTGGCGTTGTTGCAGAAGAAATAAGAAAATTATCCGAACAATCTAAAAGTACGGTTCCTAAAATCAAAGAGTTAACTGACAACATAAAATCAAAAGTTAGTGTGGCAAGTGAAAGAAGTCAAACTTCATTGGCTTCAAGTCAGGAACAAGCAGCCGCTACCGAAGAAATTACGGCAAGTGTTGAAGAACTAACTTCTATGTCAGAAGAATTAAATAAAATTGCACAAGAGATGTAAATTGAATGCCATAGAATATTTTGAATTTACATAACAATGCCCCCAATTGTCCTACAATTTGGGGCATTGTTAAAATATTCATTTTTAGTGGTTCAGTTCAAATTTTATATGTGATTACCTATAATATTTGAGTTCTTTAACTCTTTTATGTTTTAAGGGATTCCCCCTGTTTGGGAATCCCTTATATATATTTTCTAATTTTACTTTCTTCTCAAATGTCGTTAAACATTTGATTTATTAAGGCTTAATTACTTGTTTTTAAATTCAATACGGTATTAACCACATTCTTAACTGTAAATCCAAACTCTTCAAATAGTACTTCAGCTTTACCTGATGCCCCAAAGTGATCTATTGATATTATATCTCCATCGAGTCCTATATATTTGTGCCAACCAAAGGAAGATGCTGCTTCTACTGCAACTCTTGCTCTTATACTGCTTGGCAATATTTTTTCCTTATATTCTTTACTTTGTTTATCAAACAACTCGAAAGAAGGCATGCTTACTACTCTTGCGTCTATTCCCTTTTTCTTTAATTCATCTGATGCCTTAACTATTAGTTCAACTTCTGAACCAGAAGCAAGTAATATTACATCAGGTGTCTCTTTTGCAGACTCCTTAAGAATATATCCGCCTTTAAGTGCTTCCTTACTTGACCCATTATACAAGGGTAACGTCTGCCTTGATAATATAAGTGATACTGGACCTTCAGCTTTAGCTTTAGCTATAGCATAATACCAACCTGCCGCTGCCTCATTTGAATCCGCTGGTCTGAACACAGTCATGTTTGGCATAGCTCTTAGTGCAGCTAATTGTTCTATAGGTTCATGCGTTGGACCATCTTCTCCAACTCCAATACTATCGTGAGTAAGTACATAAGTTATTGGTAATTTCATTATTGATGAGAGTCTCATAGCACCCTTCATGTAATCACTAAATACGAAAAATGTAGATACAAATACTTTTAAACCACCATGAAGATATATTCCATTAGCGATACCAGCCATTGCATGTTCTCTTACTCCAAAATGCAAGTTTGCTCCAGACCTATCCTCAGCTGAAAAATCTCCTCTATCATTCATATATGTTTTGTTTGAAGGAGCAAGATCTGCTGAACCTCCAATTATGTTTGGTACAAGCTTTGCTAGCCTATTAATAAGTATTCCTGATGCTTGTCTTGTTGCCATTGGTTTATCAAAGCTCCAAAAACTTTCATCTTCTAATAAATCAGTGGCTATTTTACCACTAAACCAAAGTTTCCACTCTTTTGCAAGTTCTGGGTAAGTAGATTTATATCCTTCAAATAACTTGTTCCAAGTTTCTTCTTTAACTGCTGCTTCTTTATTAAAGTCTTTCATATTTGCTTTAACTTCTTCTGGAACAGTGAAAGGTTCATAATTCCATCCTAAGTTTTCCTTTAATGCAATAATATTATCTACTCCAAGTGGTTCCCCATGTGCACATGACTTTCCTTGCTTTGCAGGACAACCATATCCTATTATATTCTTTACTATTAGGATACTTGGTTTTTTATCTTCCCTTTTAGCCTCAATTAGAGCGGAATTTATTTTTTCTGTGTTATTTCCATCAGCTATCTTTATAACCTGCCAACCGTAAGCCTCATACCTTTTAGCAACATCTTCTCTAAAAGCTATATCTGTACTTCCTTCAATAGACATATTATTAGAATCATACATCATTATAAGTTTTCCAAGTCCTAGAGTTCCTGCAAGAGAAGAAGCTTCTGATGAAATTCCTTCCATTAAACATCCATCTCCAGCTATAACATAAGTATAATGATCTACAACCTTAAAATCCGGTTTATTAAATTTTTCTGCTAAATAACTTTCAGATATAGCCATACCTACTGCATTACAAATACCTTGTCCGAGTGGTCCTGTAGTTGTTTCAACTCCATCGGTATGTTTATACTCTGGATGTCCAGGAGCCTTACTACCATATTGTCTATTACTTTTAATATCTTCTACACTTAAATCATATCCAAAAATATTAAGTAATGAATATATAAGCAGAGAACCATGTCCCGCCGATAGTACAAATCTATCTCTATCTTCCCACTTAGAATTCTTAGGATTATGTTTCATCTGCTTTGCCCATAATGTATAAGCCATTGAGGCACATCCTAGGGGTAACCCTGGATGACCTGAATTTGCTTTTTGAATAGCTTCAGCTGAGAGTACTCTTATGGTATTTATAGATAATTTATCTACACTCATTATGGAATCCTCCTTATTATTTACCAAAAGTTTCTTTCCAATCTTTAGCAAATTTTTCTATTCCGGCATCTGTTAATGGATGTTTTATCATTTGTTTGATTATTTTAAGTGGTACTGTAGCAATATGAGCCCCTGCAACTGCTGCATCTGTAACATGCATTGGAGTTCTTATACTTGCAGCAATTATTTCAGTATCAATTCCGTGTACTTTAAATATTGTAACAATTGTTCTTATTAAATCCATAGCATTAGCATTTATATCATCGAGTCTTCCAAGGAAAGGACTAACAAAAGAAGCTCCTGCTCTTGCAGCAAGTAAGGCTTGTCCTGCTGAAAATATTAATGTTACGTTTGTTTTTATTCCTTCTTTTGAAAGTACTTTTACAGCCTTTAGACCTTCCTCGGTCATTGGTATTTTAACAATCATATTTTTATGGATTTTTGCAATTTCTCGTCCTTCTTTTATCATACCTTTTGAATCTAAAGAAATAACTTCTCCACTTATAGGTCCATCTACAATAGATGCTATTTCTTTTATAACTTCATTAAAATCTCTTCCTTCTTTTGCGATTAAAGATGGATTAGTAGTTACCCCACAAATAACACCCATATCATTAGCCTCACGAATATCGTCAACATTTGCTGTATCTATAAATAATTTCATAATAATCACTCCTCATATTTTTTTATTTTATAATCTTTTTATTTTAAAATAAAAGTAAATGACCAAGAAAACTTGATCATTTATTCTTAATTTATGCGTTAACTTTTTTAGAATCTTTAGCGTTTTTAGAATTTGATCTTATAGTAAGTCCTACAAACACTAGTAATATCACAACTAATAATCCATAAACACCAACTTTAGCAAATACCTTTCCAGCCTGTCCAACTATGATACCGTAAAATGAAAAGTCTGAATCTCCAAATGTTGAATTTGCATATCCCAAATTTCCAAGAAGCGGAAGTAAGAATGCTGGTAACAAATTTAGAATTGCTCCATTTACAAAACAACCTATTATGGTTCCTCTTAAACCTCCCTGTGCATTAGCAAGAACTCCTGCAGCTGCTCCTACAAAGAAGGCTGGTATTAATCCTGGTAGCATAATTGCAAGCCCAGTAAATGGGAGTATTGCGAACACGGCTACAGCACCTGCTAGAGATGATAAGAACCCTATAATTACTGCATTTGGTGCAAATGGGAAAATAACTGGACAATCAAGTGCTGGAATTGCATTTGGAACTATCTTCTCTGAAATTCCCTTAAATGCTGGAATGATTTCAGCAAGCATCATTCTAACACCTTGTAGTACTATTACAAATCCTGCTGTAAATTTCATTGCTGACATAATAGAGAATACTGTAATATTTCCACCAGTTGCAAGTTTTGCAGCAACGGTATTATCTGCAAGTTGTATTGTAACGATAAATAGTACCAACATAACAAGAGCCGTAGATATTACATTGTCTTTAAAAAAGCTTATGCCTTCTGGAACTTTTATGTCTTCAGTTGACTGTTCTTTGTTCCCAAATCGTTTTGATACCTCAGCTGCTATAACATAAGTTACAGCATTAAAGTGACCCATTGCAACAGAATCACCACCTGTTACTTTTCTGTAGTATGGCTGAACAAGTGCCGGTGTTATAACCATAGTCGCTCCTAAAAGTAATGAACCTACTATTATAAGTTCAACGCCACTAAATCCAATAGCCGTTAATATTGCTGCGAGCAAGCCTGCCATAAATAACATATGATGACCTGTTAAAAATACATACTTTAATGATGTAAATCTTGCTATTACTAGATTAACAATAAATCCAAATGCCATAATTAAAGCCATTTCCATGCCAAAATTTTTCTGAACTAATGCTATAATTGCTTCATTTGTTGGTACAACCCCTTGCATATTGAATGCACTTTGAAATGCAGTTCCAAGTACGCCTAGAGAATCAGCGATTGCAGTTGAACCAATTTGAAATATTACAAAACCAATAATAGTTTTAAATGTTCCGGTGACAATCTTGGATATAGGTTTTTTTAGTGCAATTAAACCTATTAATGCCATTAGTCCAACTATAATTGCAGGTTCTGAGAAAAAACTAATAATAAACTTCATATTTTATTCCCCCTTTTTTTATTATATATATAACATTTAACATATCAAAATATTATTTCTTTAAATTATTAATTGCTTCCAAAACTTTTTCTTCTATACCTTTCTTGTCAATTACATTTTTAACATAAACAGTATTATATCCTTTATCTTCAATTTGAGATTTTAATTCATAAGTTGTTACTACTAAATCTGCCATTTTTCCAAGCATAGACCCTAAATCACATGCTTCAACCTCAGCATCTATTTTATTTTTCTTCAAAATGTCATCTATATTCATCTTAAGTATTAAACTTGTTCCCATTCCCATTCCACATACAGTTACGATATTCATTTTACATCTCTCCCTTATTTTTAATATAATTTGTTATCTCACTTGGATTACTTGCATTTAAAACAGTATCTAAAAACTCTTTTTCTCCTAAAAGCATAGCCAATTCAGACAATGCTTTTAAATGACTTGAATGATCTACTGAACACAAACATACTACTGTGCTGACTGGGTCATTATCCTTATTGCCGAAGTTAATTGGTTTTTTTAAAGTAATAAGACTCAAACCTATTTTCTTAACACTTTCATCTGGTCTTGCGTGTGGCATTGCAATTCCAGGAGCAATTACAATATATGGTCCTAAAGTTTTAACACTATTAATCATACTTTCTATATATTCTTCTTCTATTACGTCATTATTTTTTAATATTTCACCTCCACATCTTATAGCCTGTTCCCAATTTTCTACATCCACGTTTAATTTTATAAAATTATTTGTAAGTACTTCACTTAACATCGGCTGAAACACTCCTTTCTTAAATTTATTTGTTATTGAGAGATAACTCGATAATTCTTGTGCTAATTTTTCTTTATTTAAAATTGTACAACTATGACTTACAAGCTCCATTATTTTATCTAGTGATATATTATTATTATTACTATTATTATTAATACTCCCATTGTTATACTTTCTTAAAACTGCACTAATTTCATTTATATTTTTTTCTGATAAAAAAGGACTTACCTCAACACACAGAATATTTTTACTATTTGATTTAATAGGCACTGTCGTAATAATCAAATCCACAGCTTCATCTTTAATTACATCCTCTACCTGATTGTAAGATACAGTACCAATTATATTTATGTTGAAAAGAGATTGTATTTTTGATGATACAAGTTTAGATGTTCCTATTCCTGTAGCACATACTACAATAACATTTATAATTCTTTTGTTAATACCGTTGGTTCTTTCTATTGCCGCTCCAAAATGCAGCGTTAGATATCCTATCTCCTCCTCATCTAATTTATTACCAGCGTATTCTTCTATGCCAGAAACAGAGTGTTTAACAGCATAAAATGTTTTCGTAAGTGATTGTTTTATTTCCTTTAGCAATGGATTTTTTAATGTAATATCATGCTTTAGTCTATATATTGTAGGTCTTATATGCTGCAACAGACCATCAAATAACTGTTTATCTCCTAATAAGTCAATATCTTGAATTGAACCAACCTTCTTAATTAAATTGTCCGTAATAAATTCTATTGTTCCCCAATCTGCATCATTATTTTTTGATGTGGACACATTACTTCCTAATAAATGAATTGTGATATATCCAATTTCATCAATAGGTATAACAACCTCGAATCTATTTTCAAGTATTTTTGCAATACTTGATGCAACAACAAATTCTTTTGTAATTTCTAGAGTTTTTAGTTCATTTTTATCCATTACAATATCCTTATCTTCTCTTACTCTTTTTATAGCTATAGCAATGTGTATAACTAACCCTGAATATGATTCATCTGTAAATTTTGTTTCCAATTGTTCCTCTGCAATATGCAGACAATTCTCAATACACGGAATATCAATATCTTTAAAAAGTTGTTTTTTATATTTGTTTAACCCATAGTCTGATTTTGAAACCTTAGAAGTTTTAATCAAATTAAGTGCTTTATAAACGTCTACATTGTTTGTAATTAAAACAATCGCTGCTGCTCTTAAGTATTTTTCCTCACCAACAATTTTTATTCCAAGTCCTTTACACGATTCAAGTTCCAAATTTCTAGTTGAAAGCCATTTTCTTACTTTTACCATGTCTTTTAAAACTGTACTTCTGCTTATAAGTATACTTTCTGCTAACTTATCCATTGTTACATAATTTCTACTTTCTAATAATTCAATAAGAATCATAGTAATTCTTTCATTCTGAGATAATACATATTGATTCAAACCGATTTCACCAAGTAAATCTAAAACCTTACTTTTTTCTACTGAATTGCACTTATAAGCTATACCTTCATTAGGTTTTCTTACGGTTTGTAGCAAATTGCTACTTTTTAAAAAATCATCTATCTTATCAAGGTCATACCTGATGGTCCTGTTACTTACCCCAACGATTTTGGATAACTGTAAAATGCTTATGTATCCTTTGGCATCCATGATTTCATATAATAATTTTGAACAACGTTTATTTAGCATAATTATACCATCTTTCCACCTTTAGTATTTAGGAATTTCTTTCTTTACTCCTTTATTATAAACCATTTATACGTATACACAAGTTTATAATTTTTCATTGCAATGTGGCAAGAATTTATATTTATAGCAGTTAAATCACTTATCTGAAGTTTAGCTTATTGAACATTAATACTTAGAAAAAATTAAAATCCAAAAATAAATAAATTGTAGATTTAAAATGCTCTGCTTTCGAAAAATTCTGACTCTATCATTGAACATAACGCATGATAAATGGGTAAATGAAATTCTTGTATTCTATATGTTTCAATTGCAGGTGCCAGAATGGTAGTATCACAAATGTTTTTCATAATTCCGCCACTTTCCCCTGTCATACCTATTGTTTTTACTTTGAATGCCTTCGCAATCTTTATGGCGTTGATTACGTTTTTTGAGTTACCCGAGGTGCTTAGACCTAACAATACATCCCCTGCTTTTGCATACCCATAAACTTGCTGGGCAAATACCATATCCGGTGCTACATCATTTATATAGGCAAATGCAAATGCTGATTGACTTACCAGTGAAATTGCTGGCAGTGATCCTTGAAGATTTTCCGAGAGATACTTCCACTCCTTCGGAAACATAATTTTTATCCTGTCGCTATCCTCAAGTTTGATTTTTCGTTTTAACATAAAACCTTTCATCAATTCTCCTATTATATGTTCCGAATCTGCAGCACTTCCTCCATTACCACATACAAGTACCTTACCACCACCAGAATAGGCCTTATTAATTAGTAAAAATGCTTCCATTATATTATCCCTGCAGCTTTCAAGCTGAGGATAATGCATAAATAAATTATCTATTATATTTTCTGTATTTTGTTTCATAATTTTCCTCCGCAATTTTATAATTTTTTCTTTATTTATAAACTGCAACTAAGCTTAAATGAATTTTCAAAAGTAAATATCCAAGATAATTTAATCGTTTATTCTTTCTCATCCATAATTACATTTCTCATAGTGTAAATTAAAGAATGTACCCAAATCATATGCATATCTTCTATTTGCTCCATTATATTGGTTTTGGTCATACAACAAATGTCACTATAATTTTTCACTTTCCCTCCACCTATACCTGTGAAAGAAATTACTGTACAACCCTTATTCTTAGCATACTGGGCTGCTTTAACTACATTTTCAGAATTTCCACTTCCGCTAATGCCTATAAATATATCACCTTGATTAACAAAATTTTTTAGTTGCTCAACAAAAATATCACCATAGGAGATATCATTACCAAGAGCAGTCATTATAGGCACAGAATCACAAAGGGCAATAGCTTTAAATCTCTTTCTATCTTTCATAGAAAGGCCTTTGTCTAAATCGTTTACAAAGTGAGAAGCTGTTGCCGCACTGCCTCCATTTCCTGATATAAAAATCATATTCCCTTTTCTTCTCGTATTAAGTAGAATTTCCATTACTCTTTCTAACTCCATATTTCCGCCTAATATTTCATTGCCTACTGCTTTAAGATAATTGGATAATTTGCTCATTTTTCATTTCCCCTATTTGTTATGATTATGAAAGTTTATACCATTCTTAAAAAATATTTTATTTCTGTTAAATTCCTTTTCCTCTAATACTTTGATTATAATTCATATGAAAATATAAACAAGTTCATAATCTTTCATAACAATATGGCAAAAAAATATTGTTTTAAAAATTATGGCCACCTTGTCATATATTTAATTGGAGATTATGTGGCTTGTCAGAGCAGTACCTAATTTGATTATTAATTTAACAAATGTATTTGCCAAAATTAAAATATACCATCTGTCATTTGTTTCAAATTATTAATAGTATACGAATTCCTTTTTTTTTCTCCTTTTTTCTTTAATATTTGTTAGTTAATTAGTGATATACAAATATTAGGACTTCATGTATAAGAACACTGCTAAACGATTTTAATTACATTAATCTGTTACTAGAAAGGGGATTATTTTTATGTCTAAAAGAACTAAATATATAGATTGTTTACAATTTGTTATTAATTTTGGCATTAAGCTGTAACTTTAAAGTGATAATATAAACATATTGAGGATTCCTCCCTTAATAAAAATCAACGAGTTAAGTATAAATACAAATTTGGTCAACTATTATTGTAATTGGTCATTATAGTAATATATTCAACATATTACATATATTTCGTCGATAATAGAGGATTTTTATAATAAATAAACAAGTTAGGAATGATAATAATGCTAAATTGCAATACTAAACCATTAAAAGATTTAGAGAAAAATAGTAATAAGCTAAAAATGGATGAAGAAGTGAGAATTTTCTTTTGGGACAACCTTAAAATTTTGTTAATAGTCCTTGTTGTAGTAGGGCATTCTGTAGACTTTTATACATCCACATCTCTAATGATGAAAGATATATATCTTTTTATCTATACTTTTCATATGCCTTTATTTATATTTGTATCTGGTTATTTTTCTAAAACCGTTCTTGATGGCAAACAATTTAGAATAGCAAAGGTGATTTTATATTTCTTTTTATATTTCTTACTCAAATTATGTTTTTTCGTTCTTAACAGATATATATTTGGTGATGCAAGTACTCAATTTAATTTTTTCGTAGAAGGTGGACCACCCTGGTATTTGTTTGCTATGAGTGTTTGGTTATGTATTTCATATGTTATACAAAATATTAAACCGGTAATTGTAATATGTTTTTCTATTATAATAGGCGTTTTAGTAGGATATTTTGAAATAGTAACAGTAGATCTTTTCTCTTTATCGAGAATATTAGTGTTTTTCCCGTTTTTTATAAGTGGGTACTACTTTAAAGGTAAAGATTTGATAAAGATTTTAAAATGCAGATGGCTTAAGTGGCTTTCTTTAATAACTCTAACTATTGTTTTTGTAATTATTTTCATTTATGGTCAAGATATATATCATTTTAGAGGTTTTTTTACTGGACGTAATTCTTATATAAGCTTAGGTAAGCCGGTATTTGGTGGTATCTATAGATTTTTATTTTATGGATTAAGTACAATTATCTCATTGGCAATCATGTATATAATTCCTAATGGCAGGATATTTATAACAAAGTTTGGAAATAGGACACTTCAAGTGTACTTCATACATTATTTAGTATTATTGGTATACCAACACTATAGTTTAGACATATATTTAATGAAAGTATTTCCTTATAACTGGGAAATAATATATTTATGCCTCGCTGTTGGATTAGCTTTTGTTCTATCCTTAAAAATATTTGAATTTCCTTTTAAAAACATAATGGGATTAAAGTTGGATAAAATATTAGTTAAATAGATGGTTTTATTAATTACAATACTTTAAAGTATACAAGCGGAATAAGATGATGTTCAGAAGTAATTTGAGTGGCTATTGATAAATAAAACATTAACGGGCGATCTTTGGATGGTCATCCATAGGAAGCTTGTTCCACGATTCCCATTTCAAAGCGACACGCATTGGATGAGTTGACAGATTCCTGTCTTAAGCTAACATACAGTACGGTGCAACTTCCTCTACCAAGTTAAACGAAAAGGCTGGAAGCAGTCCCACTACCGCAGCATCTAATTCGCCACTTGCCATCTTATCTTTAAGAGTGAGATAATCGATGTGTACCGGCTCTGCGGCGAGTTCAGAAAGAACTGAATTAAGTGGTAGAATTGATCTAATACGTGCGCCGCAATCACGGAAAGCATCGACATTGCAATCACTGGGCAATTTACTTCCAACATATTTGGTAAAATGGACTTGTCCATTGCATCTGCGTTCTACCTCATGCATCCATAAGTCGCTGATACTCACTTTGTGGTCATGAACTTCATGAAAAATAAGTTCAACAGGTTTTACACTCATTTACTTCATCCTCTCTAATTTCACTTAAAAATTTGTAAAATTTTTCTTTACAACTAAATTGATTAACTAAAAAAAGAAAACTACAATGGATAAAATATTTGATTTTACTCCTTGTAGCTTGCTGGTTTTTCTTATTATTTTGATTAGTATTTTCCTAATTGGATGTCAGATGATTTTTAGCATGTTTTTTTGATTTAAAGAAAAAGATTGAAATTATTAATATTGTAACCGTTGGCGTAATATATTCTGGTATTTCTATTTTAAAGCCTTCAAGTATCATTACCATACCAAGACATAGAATTGAGTACATTGCTCCATTCTTAAGAAAAACATATTTTTTGATGTTTTCGATATTACCCACGGTTAGTTGCCTTACAACAATAGCTCCCAAACCATTTCCCAAAATTATAAGCGGTACTGATGTTGTAAATGCAAAAGCACCTAATACCCCATCAATGGAAAAAGTCATATCTATTATTTCCAAATATAATATTTTGCTAATATCAGACATACCACTTTTATTACTCAATAATTGTTGCTCATTTGATTCTGCGTTCTTTTTAAATTCATCAGTAATAAAAAATGCAGAAGAGCCGATTACAGCGGATAGTGCCAATACTGAATCATACTTCAATGCCACAGCAACAATTGCAACTAAAATCACAGAAACTATTGCATAAAACCATGCACCATGTTTTATAAAAAACTCTTCTCCTGGAAGTCCAAAGTGCTTGTCTTCAATAAACAGCCAGTGAAGAAACAAGAATAGTAGAAAAACTCCTCCTCCAAGCATCAGAATTGGTGTGGAAAGTTCAAATGATTCTTTTATGTGCGGATCATTTGAAAATGTGGCGGTAAGAGCTCCTATAGGTCCAAGACCTGGATTCGTTACCCAAACTATAACCCATGGCAACAAACCCCTTACAATAAATACTGCAAACAATATACCATAAACTAGAAACCATTTTTTTGCTTTTTCAGACATGGTACCAAGTACTTCAGCATTTATAACCGCATTATCTATGCTGGAGACTACTTCAAAGACACATAAACCTATTATAATAAAAGATATTGATAAGAATCCCATATAGACAAAACTCCTTCTAATATTAAATAATTATATATATATATATGTATTATAAGCTATTGATACTTAAACATTCATTTAATTATTTGGTTTTATTGTTTTTTTCATTTTCCTTGTCTTCTTCAATTCCCTTATCAATTAATTTAGGCAAAATAATACTATTAAAAACAACTGCTAAAATCATTACTACAATAACAATCACTACAATAGATTTTAAAATTTATACATCAGCTGGATTTAAAGATAAGATATCAAATTTAAATAATGATTTTAGATTTGCAAATTAGCAGTATATTCAAAATCCAGCAATTTTTACATTGCTGGATTATTTTATATTTTGATTTGTTTTAAAATACACATCTATTTAAAATTCAACCAACCTCTACGTTTAAACCACCATGCCATGCTAATGCCTACAAGAAATATTATACCCATAATAAGAAAGTAACCATAGTGAAAGTGTAGTTCTGGCATGTAGTCAAAATTCATGCCGTATATACCTACAATAAAGGTAAGTGGAATAAATATTGAAGAAATAACTGTCAAAATCATCATTATAGTATTCATTTTGTGAGAATTAAGCGATACAAAGCTATCTCTTATTTCAGTTGTTATTGCCTGGCTTGATTCGATCATTTCAGAAAGTCTTAGAAGATGATCATAAACATCAACAAAATAAACACGATTATTTTTTACTTCTTCGAGATGAGTTGAGTTCAAAACTCTATAAATCAGATCTCTCATTTGGTTTACAATTCTGCGAAGTTTAAGTAAATCTGAACGGACTTCAAAAACTTTATCCATTGAGTCCTTAGATAAGCTATCCCCAATTCCATCGATTAAATTCTCCAGATTGTAAACGGCTGGGAAATAATAATCTACAATCTCATCAAGAATATGGTAGCATATATAAATAGGTCCCTCATTCAATGCACTCTCAGGGGTACTAATTTTTCTCCACACTTCATCAAATTCAGCCAGATGAGTATTATGAAAGGAAACTATAAATTTTTCACTCATAAACATATCAACTTCTTCAGGTAATAAAGTTTTTTCATTTAACGAATGAAGTACAAAAAAACTGTAACCTTCATAATAATCGAGTTTTGCACGTTGCAAATCATAAAGACAATCTTCAATAGCAAGCTTATGAAAATGGAAATGAGTATGAAGTAGTTCTGATTCTTTAGCAGTAGGGAAGTCAAAATCTACCCAAAACCATTTTATATTGGTTTCATTAAGTTTTTCCAAAGGTAAATCTTTTTCTAGTTTTAAATCTTTTGTTATTGCTAATGTATGGATCACTTGTTAGGGCCCTCCATTTCTACGTTATATAAGTTATACTATAAACAGAGTAGTTAATACTTAGAAAAAATTAAATCTAGCAATACCAAGTATCCAACTATATCTGTAAATGTAAAGTTTAAGCATATTCTGCAATGGATTCAACAAGGACTTGATCTCTATGTTTTCCAAATACATAATTCATTTAACCTACATTCCATTCTCTCATTATACCTATATAATACCTATATAATACCATGAATGAATAAATAAATATTTATAGTTTTCGTTCAGCCTGCTAGAGGATTTTTCCCAAGAAACCTGTGACTAAGGATGCTAAAATGTAAATCAAATATTCTATATAATTATGAAATGTTAATGATAAATTTTTTTAACTGCTTTTCTTGTTTCAATTAATTTTTCTTCTACTTCTTTTATATTATTTCTAGTCATTCCTATATATAGCATGTCAATTATTGCTAGTTGTGATATTCTCGAGCTAATTGCGCCTTCCCTTAAAGATTTTTCTACTGCTGGGACATGTAACACCACATCCGATAAATCAGCTATGTTATTATTTATACTAGCCTTTGTTATTGCTATTACTGGAATTCCCCTTTTTTTTGCATTTTGAGCACATATAATAACTTCTTTTGTTTCACCAGAGTACGATATTGCCAAGGCCACATCACCTGGCTCCATTAATACAGATGTTGTTATTTGCAAATGGGTATCTATGTGTGATATACATCTCTTATTTATTCTGCTTAACTTATAATAAAAATCCTGTCCTACTAAAGCTGATACACCCACACTATAGATATATATGTTTTTCGCGTTAATAAGTAACTCGATTGCCTTATCCAATTCTTCTTCCTTTAACAAGTTAACTGTCTGCTGCATAATTGAATCTATTGAATTCTTTATTTTATAAATTATATTTTTTGTTCCTAGATCACCCTCTAAGTATTGAAACTGAGTAGCTTGATTCATTTTGTCTAAACTTATAGATAGCTTTAGTTTCATTTCATTTAAACTATTGAAGCCCATTTTTTTAGCAAATCTAACAACTGTTGGTGCCGATGTTTTAGTAATGCTAGCTATTTCCTTAGCTGACATTGTTATGATGCTTTCCTTAGTTTCTAGTAAATAATTTGCTATTAGTTTTTCACTATCTGTAAAACTCTCATAATTTTGCTTTATGTATCTTAATACATCCATAAAAACACATCCTATTAAGTTTCATTTTATTTATTTATTATATTAAAGTGAAATTTTTTTCCACCCTTTATATATTTTAATAGATAAATATTCTTTTGTAAAACGCATGCTACAACATTTGTCCTATAATCACCTTTTTGATTTACTTTCAATATTTGTAATTCTCCCATATATCTTTTGTAATTGAGATTATCTATAGTAATATCTCCATAATTTTTATCGCATGTATTTAATGACTTTATTTTATCTCCATTAAGAAGTAATCTACTTTCGCTAGCTCTTATAGCATCTCTAGCCTCATCTTGCCTTTGGGTGTAAGTTTCACTTAATAATCTTAAAGTTATATTATCTTTTTCTTTTAATTCTATAAAAAGCTCTACTACATCAGGTCGTAATTCAGATAAATCTTCTAACTCTTGTTTGCTTGGAAGTGAATCTCCTATAAATACAGATTGATTTTTTAGGGCAAATAAATGATTGGAGGCTTCTCGTACCTCAAGGCCTCTATGCTCCTCAAGTGTTGGTAATCCATCAAATAGCGGACCTCTTTTTTTATTATTAGATTGCACAAAAGCTGAAACCATAATTCCTCTTTTACTTAATATAGCGTTTTTCTCTTTCATACATTCTTCTGAAATACCTGTGCCCACTCTAGGGTAAAAATTATGCAGTGCATCAACATTTTTATAGTTAGGTAAATATGCATCTAATTTTTTAAAAAATTCTTCAGTTACTGTTGAGGCATTTAACTGAATTTTAATTCCATAAGGGTTATTAGTCATTTTAGATATTTCTTCTTCGCTATACCCAAAATCTATTCTTATAGTCTTAACACCCATATCGCTTAGTCCATTCAAATCCATATTATGTAAATCTAAAAGTTTAAATGTATTTGGAGATATATCAGTTATTATGTCCATATCATATTCTTTAGCTAACTTGAAAAATTCTTGTGCCTCAGTCTTTAAAATACTATAATTTGCCTCTGGTATCTGAAATGAGGTAAATATTCTAATAAATTTAAGCTTATGAGCCTCCTTTAATAATCTTATATTCTCTTGCCTTGTATTATCTAGCCCAAAATAAATTGAAATACCGTAACTCATAAAAATTCCTCCTTAAATTATCTCCTGGGTAGCTGCATTAATTATAATTATTAAAAGAGACCCGTGAAGGTCTCTTCTAAATTGTTAATCCACCGGATCTTCAAAACCCAATATGCTAGTAAAGAAATATCCACTTATATATGATACCACTACACCTATTAAGAATAATCCCATTTTTCCATTTGCAATTAGCAATGCGAGTGGTAGTCCCGATACGCCTATTGCAACAGCTCCAACCTTAAACATTGCCATAACCGCTCCACCTACTCCTGCTCCAAGGCAAGCTCCAAGAAATGGCTTTCCAAGTGGTAATGTTACTCCATATATTAGAGGCTCCCCTATTCCTAAAAATCCTGGTATTAATCCATTCTTAGCTACTTTCTTAAGCCGTACGTTTTTTGTTTTCCTAAGCACTGCTATAGTGGCTCCTACCTGTGACATTCCGGCAGTTGCTAGTACTGGAAGTAATACTGTAAATCCTACATTAGCTATTAAATCCGCATGTATTGGCGTTAATGCTTGGTGCATTCCTGTCATAACTAGTGGTAAAAACAATGCTCCTGATATTCCTCCCGATATAACTGAAATAACCAAATTATTTGATGCTATTGTTTGTGCTACGATTATTCCTATGCTATCAGAGATAAACCCTCCGATTGGTTGAAGTATAAATAATGCTGCTAAAGCTGAAATCGTAAGTGTAATAAGTGGTGTAACAAATAAATCTAATGCATCTGGTACATACTTTCTACAAACCTTCTCGATATAACAAGCTAAAACTACTACTATTATTACTGAAATAACCCCTCCACGTCCTGGAGTTAATACTTTGCCAAAAAGAGTTATCTTTGCAAGATCTGCTGATGAGAGAATGCCACCTAATACTCCGCCCATCATTGGCATTTGTGAGCCAAATTCCTTAGCTGCATTTACACCAACTAAAATTGATAATATGGAGAATACTCCATTACCCATAAGTCCAATTACTTTAGCTGCTGTTGTAGCTTTATATACAGCTCCAAAATATACTCCTGCTATATTATTTACCGCAAGAACTAACCCACATGCTACGAATAGTGGTATTAAAGGAATAAAAATACTTCCAAGCCTTTTAAGTATATTTTTAAATTTTGTATTATTCTTTTGCTTTAATTTACCTTTAGTTTCTGCTACTGCATCTTCGCCTAGAAGTACATTTTTTTCAATTATTTTACTTACTTCCAAAGTTACCTTATTTACCTTACCCGTACCATAAATAACTTGTAACTCCCCATCAGCCTCAACTACCCCAAGAGCTCCTTCTGATTTTTTTATTTCTTCTGTTTTTGCCTTTGAAAAATCCTTAAGTTGAAGCCTACAACGTGTCATACAATTTACAACAGATTTTATATTACCTTTTCCCCCAACTAACTTGACTAAATTTTCAGCAATTTCTCTATTTGTCATAATATTTCCCCCCTTTTATTTGTCTTTTAAAGCTTTTGCTATATATCCTTTATTTTGGTCTAATCTAATTCTTGCCTGCTGCTTATTAAGTTTTGATAATATCATAAATATTGCAAGCTTAACATCAAAATCCGTTTTGCTTAATACCTCTGTTGCTTCCTCAATAGGTACTCCTGTCGCCTCACATACTATTAATTTAGCCCTTTGCGTTAATTTTTCATTTGTTGATTTTACATCTACCATAAGATTGCCATATACTTTGCCAAGCTTTATCATTGCTCCTGTTGATAACATATTTAATACAAGTTTTTGAGCCGTTCCTGATTTGAGTCTTGTGGAACCTGTTATAACTTCTGCTCCAACTAATGGTGCTATTGATATTTTTGCGACCTCTGAAATTCGTGAATTAGCATTACAAGTAACTGAAACGGTTAATGCTCCTATTTCATTTGCATACTCAAGTCCACCTATTACATATGGGGTTCTGCCTGATGCTGCAAGTCCTACTACGGTATCATTCCCTGTTAGTACTTTACTTCTCAAATCAGATTCTGCAAGCTGCTTAGAATCCTCAGCCCCTTCTATTGCTCTAAATATTGCTTCCTTTCCTCCGGCTATAATCCCTTGTACCAGTTCTTCTGGTGTCCCAAATGTAGGTGGACATTCCGATGCATCTAAAACTCCAAGTCTTCCTGAAGTTCCTGCACCAATATAAATTAATCTCCCACCTTTATGCATCCTTTGAGCTATGCTATCTATTGCTTGTGCTATTTTAGGAAGTTCCTTTTCCACAGCTTCTGCTACCTTTTTATCTTCATTATTTATTATTTTCACCATTTCTAAGGTTGAAACCGTATCTATGTCCATGGTATTTTTATTTCTACTTTCTGTTGTTAGTTTTTTCAAATTTAATTTATCCATAATACCTCCTATATTAATCAGTTTTTTTCTTTTGAAAACGTTTTACCCCGTAACCTTATATTAACATTATTGAAATTATGTTTCAAGCTATTTCTTAAAATATTTTATTTTATTTCATAAAATGTTTTGATCTTGTTCCATTTAGATTGCAATTTTCCGAAGTTAACATAGGATATCGCTGGCACTTTAATTTGGGAACAGCAAAATAATATGAACTGGGAAAAAGCTTTAAAATATGCATATGTTGCTATTGCCCTATATAATTTGTTAGTTGCTAATTGATTCAAATAAAATAATATGATATAATGTATGCACTATTTTATATTATATAAAAACGCTTATAATTCGTAGACAATATGTTTTTTATAAAGGAGATAAATTATGTACTCATCACAATATTTTATTGACACATTAAATATGGAACCTCATCCTGAAGGTGGTTTTTACAAAAGTAGCTTTGACTCTTGTGAAAACATTAGTTCAAATGAATTAAAAACGAAATTTGAGGGTGAAAGAATACTCTGGACTAGTATTTATTTTTTATTAAGAGATGGAGAAATTTCCAGTTTTCATAGATTAAAATCAGATGAAATGTGGTACTATCATGCAGGTTCTCCTCTTTCAATATACATGATAAGTCCAAATGGAGAACTTACTACTAAGCAACTAGGTCTTAATATAAAAAATGGTGAAGTTCCTCAATTCCTAGTACCTAAGAATTATCTCTTTGGTTCTGCTATGAATAGCTCAGGTTATTCTCTTGTTGGCTGTATGGTATCCCCTGGATTTGACTTTAAAGACTTTGAAATATTTGAAAGAGCAGCTCTTTTAAATAAGTACCCACAACATAAAGAGATAATAATTAAACTTACAAAATAAATCATTCTTTATTCATTTATTCAATAATTGATTCAGAGTATGCCTATACCCAAATACACTTCTAGATGATTGTGTGTATAAATACATAGGAACTAAAATCTTTTATAATAAAGATTTTAGCCCCTATAAATTTAAAAATATTTATTTCATCAAGATATAAAAGATTTGTAACTGAGGTTGCTAATATAAATTTAGTGTTGTCATCTACATAATTGTCGTTAGTATAAATGAATAACCTTAGATCCACAACATTTTTTATATTTTTTACCACTTCCACATATACAAAGATCATTTCTTCCTATCTTAGGAGTAGACGTATTATTATATTCTGAATTTAACGACATTTCAGAAGGAAAGTCTCCCACTTCTATACGAGTGGGGGGATAACAATTAAGAATTGTTATCTACTCCAGAGAACTACAAAGGGGTAAATCTCCTTCTGAAGTCGTTGCAACTCTCTAAAGGAGATGATTCATCTCTTTCAGAGCTGTTGTAGCGACCCAGGAGATGATTTAACAGTTCTTTCTGATAACTTCTCGTTGCAATAATAACATCTACCTTTCAAATCATATTTCCTCCATTTCTTCTTAAATTTAATAATATTATTATATCTATTATAGGATTATACACTAAAAGCTTTATATAATAAATTATTAACAAACTTCTCATATTCTATTATGTATATCAAAAAATTCATTTTCTTTACCACTACTTCTCCATAAAGCCTTTGCTATTTTTCTGCCTATGTCACAATCTCTAAAAACCTCCTTAAATTTTTTTGCTTTCAGCATCTAAATCTTTTTTTTAATAAAACCCTTCACTGCTCCATATTTTAGCAACTATTCCCAAGGGTCAAGTACCCTACATAGTTTGGAAGAGAAGCGAACAATCTCTGTTGCTATCATTAAATTGTTAATTTAATACATATTATAAAAAGAAATCAGTCAGACAGACTCAAATTCAACCTAAAAAAAGTAGTAATTACTGCTTTTTACTTTTAATCTAAAAATCTCTATGACATCTCATGTTTAAATTTACCATTTACACTTCAACAATACATTTCATTAATGTAATTTTTATTGTTGAAGCTATTCATATTAATGATCTTTATCTACCTCTAATAAATCAGATGGATGTGTTTTAAGTGCATCAGCTAAGGTTTCTACAGTTTTTAATGTGGGGCTTTGGGAGCCACTTTCTAACTCGCTAATATGGCTCTGTGATAAACTTGATAAATATGCTAATCTCTTTTGAGTCATAGATTTGAATTTTCTCACTTCATGTAGTTTAAATCTAAATTTATACATATCAAACGTCTCCTTGATCTCATAAAATGAGACAAAATACATCGCTTGCTTAACATGTTTGTTGTATTTTGTCGAAAATGATAGCTAATAACGTTATTTAGGAATGTTATAATTATATCATTATATCATTATATTTGTATATTATCTATGCTAATATTATGCAAGAATAATTCAGATGAGGATAGTAACGGTATCTATTAATATATAAATAAACACTAAGCACCAAGTTTTAATCTTTTAAATATTCATTATTACAAATGACTTTATTATAAATACAATTAAAATAAGCAAAAAAATACACGAGGAGACAAAAATTTGAATAATATATGGAAGACAATGTGGAAGAAAAAGTCCCTAAAAATGGAGCTTCACGCTGCCAAAAAACTGATTTAAAAAAGAATCTTACATCAACTGACCTAGCGGCACTTGGAATAGGTGCAGTGCTTGGTACAGGAATATTTGTTTCCACAGGTGTTGGTGTCCATATGGCGGGCCCCGCAGTTGTATTATCATTTATTGTAGCTGCAATAACAAGTGGACTTTGTGCACTTACTTATGCAGAACTTGCTACAATGTTTCCAGTTGCAGGTAGTACATATACATATTCATATATTGCCTTTGGTGAAATTATAGCCTGGATTATAGGCTGGGATTTAATGCTAGAATATTTAGTATCCTCAGCTGCAGTTGCATCTGGGTGGTCGGGAACTTTTGTAGGACTACTAAAGTCTGCTGGACTTAATTTACCGCAAATGATAACCCAAGGACCGTCAGCAGGTGGAATTATCGATTTGCCAGCTGTTCTTATAGTGGCATTTGTAACATGGATATTACTAATAGGTATAAAAGAAAGTGCAAAATTAAATAATGTTATAGTTTTAATTAAAATCGCTGTAATTATTTTATTTATAGTACTTGGAGTATTTCATATTAGTGTAGCTCACTACAAACCATTTGCACCTTATGGATGGCAAGGGGTTATGGCAGGTGCTTCAATAATGTTCTTTGCTTATATTGGGTTTGATGCAGTTTCAACGGCTGCAGAAGAAACTATAAATCCAAAGAGAGATGTACCGCGTGGACTTGCTATTTGTTTAGGAGTTGTAATTGTATTATACGTTGCAGTTGCAGTTGTTATAACGGGTATGGTTCCATTTAAAGAAATTAGTCAGAACAATGCTATCCCAGATGCATTAACGCAATTTGGTATTAACTGGGGCGCAGCATTAGTTGGAACTGGTGCAGTAATAGGAATGATTTCAACACTACTTGTATTCCTTTATGGACAAATAAGAGTATTTATGGTTATGTCAAGAGATGGATTACTTCCAAAGGTATTTTCAAAGGTACATCCAGTTCATAAAACGCCTACACTTTGCACAATAATTACAGGGTGTATTGCTGGGATTATGGCAGGGCTTTTACCATTACAAGAGATCATAAAGTTATGCAATATAGGTACATTATTTGCTTTCGTTCTTGTTTCGATTGGTGTTATAGTACTTAGGAAAACAATGCCAGACGTTGAGAGAAAGTTTAGATGTCCTTGGGTACCAGCTGTGCCTATCTTTACTATAATTGCTTGTTTCTATCTAATGTCAGCATTACCTTTAGAAACATGGATTAGATTTATAGTTTGGTTATTACTTGGATTAGTAATCTATTTCTTATATGGTAGGCATCATAGTATACTGCAACATAGTAAACCAAGACAATATAGCGGTACAAAGCTATAAAATAATTATTATAGGAGTGTACTATTTTAATATTGTATTGTTAAGTGTAATATTAGATAGCTTAGGGAAAGTAGCATGGTAATTTACTACTAATAATTATTTAAAGAGGGTTATTTTCTCATTTTATTGGAATCATAATTTGTACAAGGATTAATACATGGAAGGGGGTGAACTAAATGGGATTTTTACGTTGGTTAATCGGAATAATAATGATTTTTTGGTTATTGGGGTTTATATTAAATATTGGTGGAGGAATGATACACATATTGCTTGTCATAGCCGTTATTATATTTATTTATGATTTTGTTATGGGAAGAAGAAGATAGAAAACATTGATTTAATAAGAAAGGATGTGAATAATATGCTAGAAATAATTGGTGGTGTGGTTGTTATAATTATAATACTTAAACTTCTACATATCTTTTAGTTACTATATATAGTAACTATTCAAACATATAGTGATACAAAAAGTAAGTAATATTCAAAAGAATGTATATCAGGTCAATTCTCACAAAGAGAAATTGCGAAAAGATATGAAATATCTAATAATACAGTATTAGTAAAATGGTCATAGAGAAATAAAGGCAACACCAAGGTGAATTTCTTCTATTGTTCCTATTCCATTAGTATTTCATACTTTTCCTTTGCTGTATATTTAGTTCTTTTAGACATAAAAATGCGCCCTATAAAGTAAACAGATTTTTATTATTTAATCTGTTTACTTTATAGGGCGCATATCACATATCATTATTATATTGAATGCCTATTAAAAAAACTAATCCAATGCATTTAAAAGTTATATTAAGCACTTATTTAAATTTAACTAAGTGCTTAACATTCCTTATAAATCAACGGATTACACAAAAATGAATTAATTCAAGAGTGTTATGGTACGGCTCTCAATAATGGGTATAATGTATACTTTTTCTAATTACTTGTTTCTAAACTAATTTACAACAACCTTCGCTTTTATTTGATATATTTAAGAAATCCATTTTCCAAAATTAATTTAAGTTTTTCTATTTCATATAAATAATCCACATAAGATTTTAACATTCTTTCTATAACGTAATATTTATATATATTATTTACATGGATATTAAATTTTTTAATGACAGCTTTCATAATATCTTCATTTGTCATAGCTCCATCTATTACTTCATATATTCTCATTGCTCTACTTTCATAGAAATCGATATTATCATCTATTAGTTTTGTAATATCGTCATACATACCTTTATGTGCCACCACATATTTACTGCAATTCAAGTCACGAATCTTTGACTTACTTTTCATGTCTTCACTTAATATATAGGCATAGGGAATTTTCGCTCCCTCCATTACTTCATAACTTATGAGTGCATCGCCCATATATGCAACATCGTCAGGTGTTATACTACAGATATGGGCAGGACTGTGACCAGGTGTATGAATAATCCTAAAATTAACCCCACACAGTGATACCTCGTCTTGATTTTCATCTATTCTAATGTCTGTTTTACAAACCATATGTCCATAGTGTTTTTTTACCTCCTTTAAGGTTTGACATCCGTAATAAACCTTAAGATTAACCTCAGAACTACAAATATTGGCTTCATAAGCAGACATAGCAATTATAGAGTTATATTTGTTTTTTAAATATGCATTGTTCCCAATGTGGTCTATATGAGCATGACTGTTTAAAATAGCTTTAACTTTAAAATTATTGCTTTCCAAAACTTCTTCTATACCCTCACGCTCTCCATTTTTCCAACCTGTATCCAACATAATAATTTCTTCATCATTAATTTTATAAAATGGTATGTACGTCATTCCAGTATCAATGCAATAAGTATTTCCCTTAACTTTTAATATATCCAATTAAATTTCTCCTTCCTCACAAGTAAAATTATAAGTACAGCTTTTTTCTATTGTTTTGTTTACTTTAAATTTATTCAATTCTACTATAATTAAAATAACTATAGGTAATATTAAAAATGATTTATAGCTATTTTGATATGATTTTGCATATTTATAAATAGAAATTAAAAAAGACTAACGCCAATAATTCATTACCATTATTGGTAAGTGATGACCATACGTACAACATATATTCATACAATGATTTAAAGTAAAATAATGTGGTTAATATTAATAGCAAAGGACCATTATTCTTTCAATAACTTAATTGTAATATTCTTTTCCGATTTATTAAGTAATTTGCAAGGAGTAACTTTTCAAGTATTTGCTCTATTTCAAACTCCTTTGTCTTTCGATCTAGAGTTTCAGCCAATTCCTTTAAATTTTCAAGCTACTGTAAGATGTATATGTATTTTTATTTACTGATATCATATACAATCCTCCCAAATCTTATTAGAGTTTATTACTCTGCATTTATATTATTGCATTTTAACATTAAAACGACATTAATGAGAAATAAACTCATTTTAAACTTTTATATTATTGTGTTCACATTTCATCAAATACATTTTTTTATAATAAGATTTAAATTTAAAAAATATTAGATGATATCATATAAGTATGGTAAAATATGAGTGGTACAATTTTTTTGAAAATTATGGATTATATAATAATAGAATATACCTAACAGAAAAGATTTATTCTGATCTGAAAGGAAAGAGAATATTAAGCTAAACAGATTTTGTTAACTGTTTTTTAGTGATATTAAGCTTTCCCTTTGGTGAGCTTTTTTTTATTTGTGTATTAGCGCAACCAGGAAAGGAAGTTTATGAGAAAATTAAAAGGATTAATTTTACCGTTAATGATTATACTGATATGGATTATCGTAGACAAGTTGCATATTGTTAATAATTATATAGTCCCATCTCCTAAAACAATTTTAGCTACGACCTATGAGATGCTAATATATGGGCAACTTTTAAAAAACTTGATGGTAAGTTTTTTTAGGGTTATTGTTGGGTTTACACTAACCTTTGTAGTTGCTTTTCCACTTGCAGTATTCCTTGGAAGTAAGCCAAAAGCAATGCCTTATATAAATCCATTTTTGGAATTTATGAGACATATTCCACCTATAGCCATGATTCCTATATTGATATTATGGTTAGGTATTGGTGAGTCATCAAAACTTGTAGTTATTTTTTTAGCAACCTTTTTCCCTGTTTTTTCAAACACCTTAAATGGTGTTACAAATTATGATAAAAAGCTTCTTGAAGTTGGGAAAATATTTCACTTTAGTAAAAAAGATTTATTTCTAAAGATAATATTTCCACAGGCAATACCTTCAATTATGACAGGTATTCAACTTGGGCTTGGATACAGCTGGAGGTCATTAATGGGAGCTGAACTTATAGCTGCATCATCAGGGATTGGATACATGATAATAGACGCAGAGCAACTATCAAGGCCAGATATTGTCATTGTTGGAATACTGTCAATAGGAATTTTAGGGTATGTTATTGATTACTGTTTTATTAAAATATCGAGAAATTTAATGAACCAAAATGGGAAGGGGAAAAAATATGGCAGGTCTAATAAGAACAAAATCTCCCTACGGTCGAGTAAAAACCCTTATGCCAAGCAAATATGATAATCTCATTGTCCCTTGATTATCATATTTGCATCACATTCTGGGCATAGAACAATAGGACTACCACTCTTCTTGTCAAATTCCTCAGGTGTATAACATTCAAACGCAACAAATTCAGGTACCTCT
>NZ_JAHLEC010000049.1 GCF_018861705.1 Clostridium psychrophilum
ATTCCGCCTCACGGTGGACACCCTTGTCTTAAGCTAACGGATGGCACTATCAGCCCCCGTATCGGACTTTCACCGACGAGTAAACGCCCATGCCAGGCACACTAAAAATAGCCACTCTCTAAAGGAGAATGGCTATTAACTATCGCGTACTTTATTCACACGCTATAGTATATACTATGCAATACATATCTATAAGATTCCATTTTCTCATAAAAATTGTGTTCATTATAGAATATTTGTAATTTGCCCATCTTATTCTTTTGAATTTTCATTCATTATAATAATGATAGATGTTAGGAGACTTTAGCTATACTAAAGCCTCCTTAATTCTAAATTTTTATTGAGAACATAAATTTTGGTTACGATTATTACAGTGACAATCGTTATCTTCAACATGATCATTGTTACAACATGGTTTTTTCTTTTTTTTGTGATGCGTTATAATAAAAGTATTGCAACAACAATTATTATCGTCACGACAATTATTACAACCACAATTGTTATCATCAAATAGTAATAATAATAGTATCCACCAACAACCCATACGTACATCCCTCCTCTGAATGCGTGCATTTATTCATTATAGTTTTTACTTAAGTTTGTCCCATTAATACTTCATTTGTTAGTAGTACATACTATTATCCTTATCATAAAAATGTTACAATTAATATTAATATTTAACCTATCCGTGTACTTTTATTTATAGTTCATATTACTAATATTTTAAGCCATGAAAATCTAAGAGAATACAATGTCTCTACATTTGCTCCTGCAATTTTTGAATATAAAATATAAAGGGAAGTTCATTTTATGAACTTCCCTTTATCAATTTTTGTAATTTTTTTATTATAAACGGGCAATAATATATAGACAAAAATGCACATAACAACTGCTTTGTAGCTCTATTCTATTTTAGATCACTTATAAAATTAGGAAGATCAAAGCAACCCTTTGCAATTTGTTTTGTTAAATAACGAGTTTTAAGAGGCAATCTATTCACGTCCATATCGCTAGGATCATAAACATCTGACGCCATTGTAAAACTCCATAATCCACCTGGATAAGTAGGAACAACTGCTATATATGTTTTTACAATTTTAAAGTTATTCTTTAATATTCTTCTCGTGTTCTCAATTATGTTACGATGAATCATTGGAGACTCACTTTGACATACCATTACTCCATCAGCTTTTAATGTTCTCTTTACATTTTTATAAAATTCTTCTCCAAACAAATCTTTTGCAGGACCTTCAGGATCTGGAGAATCTACCATAACTACATCATATTTAACATCAGTCTTCGCTACATATTCAACTCCGTCACCAAATTTGAAATTAATCCTTTTATCAAATTTAGAACCTCCACTTATTTGAGGAAGAAATTTTATGCATTCTTTTGTCACTACTTCGTCAAGTTCTACCATATCTATTGTTTCAAGTTCATCATATTTTGATAATTCTCTTACCGCTCCACAGTCTCCCCCACCGATTACCAAAACGTTTTTTGGGTTTTTATGTGTAAGTACTGGAATATGAGTAATCATTTCGTTGTATATAAAACCATCTGATGATGTAGTCTGCATTACCCCATCAAGCACAAGGCATGGGCCAAACGCATCAGTATCAATTAATGCTACCTCCTGATAATTTGATTTAGAATATGAAAAACACTTATTAACTTTATAACTTATTTTTAGATTTTTTTTCTCAACTTCAACTTCCTCAAACCATAGTTCGTTATCAATTTTTTTAAAATACTTTGGTAATTCATTCGTTTTCATAGTAATTCCTCCATTATATATTAATATTTTTTTAACCTTTATACTTTGCAGTCTAAGTTCTTCTTTTAATATGCGAATCAGTTTTATAATACTAATTATATTCTCTATAGTAATTAGTATTACTTTTAGTTTTCCTAACAATTAAGTGATTATATCTCTTATACCGCTATTGACAAAGATACCCTAACAATAGAATGAGTATACTACGTAACACCACTATAATTCTATACAATTTTAAAATATATATAGCATGTTTAAATTTTTTATAAATGCTATACCGCAAAGAACTGCTAAAGTAGATGCATATTTCATGAGTGAATTGAAAAAAGTAACTTGTAAATATAAACACTTAGTAAAAGACACTAGAGGTATGTGCTTAATGATTACACTTGAATTTACTAATGACGCCTTAGGTTACAAAGTATCAAAAGGTTGATTTGATAAAGGTGTTCTTGTTGCAGGTACTTTAATTAACTCTAGAACAATAAGAATTGAGCCACCACTAACTATAGAAATAAAACAATGCGACTACGTATGTAAAGCACTTGACGAAACCTTAAGTGAATTAAAATAATAAAAATACTTCAAAATGCAGACTGGTATATATAGCTCGAACACTCTTTTTAAGTGTTCGAGCTATATATACCAGTTTGTTATGAAAACCTATTTTAATATGCTCAGTTCCTCTTCAAATGCAGGTATTACAATTCTATGATGCCTTTTTATTTAAATTATAAAATAAAATATCATTTGTAAAACTGTCATTTGATAGGATAATAATTTAATTAGATTTTCTTATAATGAACTCAAAATGTATATTTTTAGATGAATCAATGAGATATTCTTCATGAATAGGTGCACCCCAGCTGTCATCTCCACCCACTCCCATTTGCTTAGCTGCTATTGTTACTACAGTATAATTCACCTCAGGTAGCTCGTATTGATGAAGGGCATTTTCAAGTTCAAAAGCAGTATATGGTGACACACCTAGTTCAAATTGTCCACCAACAGCTTCAAACTCAATTCCAAAACCTTTTTTATCTTTTACCTTAGCCCACCTTACGCCTACATGATTTCCACTTTCTTGTGGAACCGCATATTTAGAAACATTTTCGATTACTGACTTCTTAAAAGTTCCCAAATGTGCGCCATGACATCTGTCTATATAATTTTCTTCAGGTCCCATTCCATACCATTCAAAATTATCATAATCAGCAGATAACCTAAATGCCATACCAAAAATCGGAAGTTCAGGTAAGCCTTCTACTCCTGCGTAATCACATGTAACTTTAATCTCACCATTTCCATATGTGGTATAAGCAATCTTCACCTGTGTTTGTGGTAGTGTAGGTAAAATGTAAATATATTCTACGATTATGTTATTGTCATTTTCAATTACACTGACATTACTGCAGTGTTGGAACATACTTGCCTGGAGCCATTGTCCACATCTAGGTCCATAACCATTTCCTTTATCATTATCAGTCATTGCTCTCCAATATATTGGCATCGGTCTGCGAGTAATAAATTCTTTACCTTCATATCTAAGCGATACAATTCCACCCTCTTGTTTTGAAAATAATACAGAGAAATCTTTATTCTTAACTCCTATATTTATATCACCATGTATTACATTAAGCTTACCCAGATTCTTTAATGCTAACTTGCCTTCTATGCTGTAAACATACTGTCCAAAGGCAATTGTATATCCTCTATCCGCCCAATCATTGTTCTCTTTAAGTTTAAAGAAGACATTCAATGAATATTCCCCTACTTTGCAAAACTTAGGTAAATTAAATTCAACATATTTTTCCCTACCTGCTTTAATTGTAGCTTGCATACTGTCCCTTAAAATTTCCTTTCCGTTAAGATCAATAGAATATTCTAAGTAACATGCTGAAGTATCAACAAACAGATTTTGATTTTTAACTAAAACTCCATTTTTATCTACAACTAGTTTTAAATTTTGATAAACCTTTTTTACTTCTTGTGCCTTAGGCGATATAGTTCTGTCAGCATAAACTATTCCATCACCACAGAAATTATAATCTGTAGGTCTATCATCAAAATCACCGCCGTATGCTAGAAATTCACGTCCATTTCTGTCTTTCTTAACTATGAATTGGTCAATATAGTCCCAAATAAATCCGCCTTGGTAAAGATCATATTTATCTTCAAGTTCAATATACTTATGCAGAGCTCCACAAGAATTACCCATAGCATGCATATACTCGCAACTTATAAATGGCTTTTGAGGATTATCATTTAAATATTCTTCTATATCTTTTACTTTAGCATACATCCTGCTTTCCATATCACTAGTATCATTAAAACTTCTGTCATTGAATATCCCCTCGTAATGTACTAATCTTGATGGGTCTTTTTTTCTAAAGTATTCAGACATCTTATATATGTTTTCTCCACCAAAGGCTTCATTTCCACATGACCATATTAAGATAGAAGGATGGTTTTTATCCCTCTCTAGCATTGAATTTGCCCTATCAATTATTATGTCAAGCCACTCTGGCCTGCTTCCCGGTATAACCCAGTCAGGTTTAATGGCCCCCATCTTCTGCCAAGAACCATGGGTCTCTAGGTTGGTCTCATCTATTAAATATATACCATATTCATCACAAAGATCATACCAATAACTTTGATTAGGATAATGGCTTGTCCTTACTGCATTTATATTGTGTTTTTTAAAGAATTTAATGTCCCAAAGCATGTCTTCCTTGGTAATAGCCCTACCTCTTCTGCAGTCGAACTCATGACGGTTTATTCCCTTAAATACTATCCTCTTACCATTTATTTTCATTACTTTATCAACCATTTCAAATTTTCTAAATCCAACCCTTTGTCTAGAAATCTCCACGATATTTCCCGTAGCATCTTTAATATAAAGATATAGAGTATACAGATATGGACTTTCAGCGCTCCAAAGCTTTGGATTATTAATAGGCACTTTAATTGACATGGAAGCAGTAACTCTTGTTTCATCCCCCTTTACAACTACACTACCTTTTCTATCTTTTAATTCTAAATATACACTAGCATCTAATTCTCCAGTTAATTTTAAATCCACCTCAAGTAATGCATTTGTATAATCTTTATCTAGGCTCGTCTTAACAAACATGTCCTTAATATGTGTTTTAGGAAATGAATATAAATAAACATCTCTAAATATGCCAGAGAAACGCCAAAAATCTTGATCCTCTAGCCAAGCACCTGTAGATCTTTTGTACACCTCAACTGCTAATTTATTCTCACCTGCTTTTATAAAAGATGATATATCAAACTCTGATGGTGTAAAACTGTCCTCACTATATCCTATAAATTCTCCATTAAGCCAAAGATAGAAAGCATTTTCTACCCCTTGAAATGATATGTGCAAAGATTTTTCGCAAAGGTTTTCATCGACTGTGAAATATTTAACATAACTTCCTACTGGATTATATTCATCAGATATATTCGGTGGTAATAGTTCACTGTGTCCATCCCAAGGATACATAGTATTTATGTATTGTAATTTGTCATAACCTTGCATCTGAATATGTCCTGGTACAGTTATGTCATCCCATGCTCTACAATCAAATTCATTTTTATAAAAGTCGCATACTCTAGCCTCCGGGTTAATTGCAAAACTAAACTTCCAATTTCCACTTAAACTTTGTTTTAGTTTCATATCTGAGTTTTGTGCTTCTTCAAAGTTTCGATAATATTTGTGGTCTGAGTGAGCGTCAATTCTATTAACTGCAAATACTGCCGGATCAGATAACCACGCTATACTTGATGTCTTAATATTCATTTTTAATTCCTCCTTATTTTGTCTCTTTACATAACCTAACATTTCCGCAACAAATTTCATTTCTTTGTTTTCTCTATGAGTAAACGTTTTACTGAAACCTAGATAATAAATGTAGATTTCTGAATTAAAATGCTTTATGGCAATCAATATTAAATAAATTAATTATCATATATATTTTGTTTCTCTATTTGTAAAAGTTTTTCTTTTACATTCAATCCGCCTGCATAACCAACCAATTTGCCATTAGAACCAATTACTCGATGACAAGGAATAAATATAAGAATTGGGTTTTTATTATTCGCCATACCCACTGCACGACAGGCCTTTATATTACCAATACTTTTTGCTATATCTTTGTAACTATTGGTTTCACCGTACGGAATTTTTTGTAATGAGTTCCACACCTTTTGCTGAAATTCTGTTCCATTAGGTTCTAGTGGTAAGTCAAATATTTTTCTTTCTCCCTTAAGATATTCTTGAAGTTGTTGATTTGCTTTTTTGAGTAATTTGGTTTCCATCAAATTTATATCTTTAGAAATTTCATTTGCAATATATATATTAGTAATTGCTGTACCATTCTCCTCAATTCCTATTTTCCCAATACATGTTTCATAGTAAAATATATTGTTAATATTAGCACCTCCTACTTATTTGTTTTTCTATATATAGTTTACTCCATTTCTTTGGAACTATCATGTTAAACATCAATTTATATTTTAAAATTTTTATTTTAACTAGCCAATCATAACCAAAATTCTTAGTTTAATTTTCATTTTAGTCTTGATATGTTAAGATATCAGTATAAAAACAATTAAAGTATTTAATTAACAGGAGGTAATTACGATGAAAATATTCAGTAATATATTCTCTGGAGAACCTAAATCAATTTATAGATTTATTGAGGAAGGCAACATAGATGAAATAAAAAATTATCTGAAAGGGCCCCAAAATTTAGATTCTGATTTTACAATTGAAAGTATACTTCATTATGCTATTAATAACACTCATAATAATTATTTTAAAGTAATTGAGATTTTAATAAATAATGGTGCTGATATTAACAGTCATCATAGTAAATTTTTAGAGACTCCTCTACACAAGCTTTGTGCAAGGATAATCCCTCATATAGATGTAATAACTATGTTACTTAAAAAGGGTGCTGAAGTTAATGCAATCAACATATCCGGTAAAACTCCTGTATTCTACTGTAGCTTTAATTATTCTGTTCAGCTTCTAAATCTTCTTTTAAAATATGGAGCAGATATCAATATAAAAGATAAATATAAAAATACACTTCTTCACGATGATTATATCAACTGTTTTGATGAACATTTCGAAGAATTTTTGAAAGTACTTATTAGTTTAGACTTTGATATAAATTTAAAAAATTCATTAGGATATACTCCTTTAGCTCTTTGTGAAAACAAAAAAATAGAAAATATTTTGTTAAAATACAATGCAATTAAATAAAAATGGTTACAATATTTTATAGTTGATTCTCATAAGCCTAAAAAATCACTAAACTATTTATTATAATGATTCTCGCAAAAAATTACAACAACTGCAAAAAAATTTATTCAAAAAGTGAAAGAAGCAAGACTATAATTAGTTTCTTTTTAGAAAAAATGCTTCCATTTTTAAATTTTTTTTAAGGGTCCTTGATAGGCTGTTTTTTTCTATAAAAATTTAATAACTAAGTTATAGTTTAAAAGACATTGGGTACATAATGACGGCATTATATGCTTCATTTGTAAAATTAATGGCTAATCTCTTCAACTAGCAACGTTTCACACGTTCATTCATCTCGTAACTACCCTTATTACTCTATACATAATACTTATTTATCCACTTTCTAAAGTTATATCATATAACTTTAGAAAGTATTAAGTTATAAATTTTCTATATATCCCATAAATTGCCTTTACACATTTCCCATTTTTGTGTATTATGGTAGTTATGTTCAAGTAATAGAAACAATTATGAATAATATGTTGAAACATAAAATTATATGTAGGGGGATGGAAAATTTGAACAGAAAATCGATTTCGACAATAATGGCACTTGCTATAGCTATGAGCGTTGGTTTTACTAGCGTATACGCAGATTCTGCGTCAGACACGGCAAAAATTAAGCAGGTTCAAGCTCAAAGAAATGACCTGGAAACTAAGGTTGAAATAATGGACAATCAAATTGAAACAATTATGTCTAAAATTAATAGCAATAAAAATAGTGTAACTAATGTACAAAAAAATATTAAACAAAATCAACTAGATATAGCAAAAGCAGAAGCTAATATTAAATCAGAAGAAATTCTTTTTAATAAAAGAATGAGAGCAATGTATATGAGTGGTTCATCAAGCTATGTAGATATTATACTAGGATCAAATGGTGTAGATGACTTTATATCCAGATTAGAAAATGTTAAAAAGATAGTAAAATTTGATCAAAATATTATTGACGATATGAAAACAAAAAAAACTGCAATTAGTTTAAAGAAAGTAACATTAAACACAGAAAATACAAAATTGCTTTCTTTAAGAGTCGATAATAAAAAGAAATTAGCCACTTTAAGCAAACAAAAATCGAATCAAACTGTATTGATATCCCAATTAAATGCTCAAGAAAGTCAATATGGTTCACAACTAGTAACAGATCAAGCTACTGCAACAAAACTTGCAAGTGCTGCTAGCAAAGTATCTATTCCAGGACAAACTGCTACAACTAAACAAGTTACGTCATCAAAACAGACTAGTATTCCTAGTCAAGTTGCAGTTGCAAAACAAGCTAATACAACCAAAAAAGTTGCAAAAGTTGCAACAGTTGCAAGTCAGTCTAATACAACCAAAAAAGTTACAGTTGCAAGTCAAGCTAATGCAACCAAAAAAGTTGCAACAGTTGCAGTTACAAGACCCTCTATTACAGCTAACCAAGTTGCAGTTACAAAATATGCTGCCACGCCAAGAAAAGCTGTAATAAAGAAAACAACAATTGTATCACCTAGGTTAACTGCATCAAGAGGTAGCTCTACATCCTCTAATGCAATTATAGCATATGCTTCAAATTTCCTTGGTGTTCCTTATGTTTGGGGTGGTACAAGCCCATCGGGATTCGACTGCTCTGGCTTTACACAATATGTATTTGCACATTTTGGAGTAAATCTTCCAAGAGTTACACAAAGCCAACAAAATGTTGGAACACTTGTATCTAGAGCTAACCTTCAAGCAGGAGATTTAGTGTTCTTTGGAACACCTGCTTATCATGTAGGAATATATGTTGGAAACGGTAATATGATAGCTGCACCTCATACAGGTGATGTAGTTAAAATTCAAAAACTAAATAGTGGCTTTACATACGGACGTAGAGTTAACTAAAACAAAGGAGAATCAAATTAATTTTTGATTCTCCTTTATTTTTTATCACCTATTTTAATATATATTTTGTAAAATTAGTTTGTGATAATATAGATGATAAAACAATCTTAGAAAAAAAAGTAAATTTAAACTTTTATTAATTAATAAAAGTATTATGATCTTCAAAGATAAACACATCAACAATTAATCTCCCCTAACCATCCTCATTATTCTATACCTAACCCATATGTCTTATAAAATAATCTAAGTTCTTTACCAAGTGTAGTTTTAGATGTAAAATTATTAAAATGAAATAATGCTATAGGAGATGATATGCAATGCGAATGACCAAAATAATATGTACCCTAGGGCCTGCAGTAGATGATGATAATTTATTAGAACAGTTAATACTAGGCGGTATGGATGTAGCAAGATTAAATTTTTCTCATGGCACTCACACTGAACAAAAGTTAAGGGTGGATAGAGTAAAAAAAATAAGAAAGAAATTGAACATTCCAATTCCATTATTGCTTGATACTAAGGGACCTGAAATTAGATTAGGCAAATTCGAAAAAGGTGAAGTAATATTACAAGAGAACAATGCTTTTGTACTTGTAAATGAAAATATTTTAGGAACAGAAGAAAGATCAACTATTTCCCACAAACAGCTATATAAAGACGTTAAAATTGGAACAACAATATTAATAAATGATGGGCTTGTAGCAATACAAGTACAAAAAGTTATCGGCAAGGACATTCATTGCAAAATATTAAATGGTGGCGCCATAAGTAATAACAAAGGAGTAAATATTCCTGAGACAGACACCCATTTACCTGCAATAACAAAACAAGATATTGAAGATATAAAGTTTGCTATTGAAAATGGATTTGACTTTATAGCTTGTTCTTTTGTAAGAAAAGCTTCAGACATAAATGAAGTTAGAAAAATACTAAAAAAATATAGTGGACAAGATTTAAGGGTAATTTCGAAAATCGAGAATAGAGAAGGCGTAAGTAATTTTGATGAAATATTAATGGTTTCCGATGGCATTATGGTAGCTAGAGGAGATTTAGGCGTAGAAATACCTACAGAAGAAGTACCAATTGTTCAAAAAATGATAATCAAAAAATGCTATGAAAATGGTAAACCCGTAATAACAGCAACTCAAATGCTTGATTCAATGATTAAAAATCCAAGACCTACTAGAGCTGAATCTAGTGATGTAGCAAATGCTGTATATGATGGGACTAGTGCAATTATGCTTTCAGGAGAAAGTGCTATGGGCAAATATCCTATTGAAAGTGTAAAAACTATGGTTAAAATTGCTAAAATGGCAGACGAGTCTATTGATTACGGCAGTAAATTAGCCTCATTACAATTTGACACTATGGAAAATATTACAAATGCTATAAGCTATGCCACTTGCTCAATTGCATTGCAGCTAAAAGCGGTTGCAATAATTTCAGCAACTCAATCTGGAGAAACTGCCAGAATGATTTCTAGGTTTAGAGCATCTTGCCCCATAATAGCAACTACATCAAATCCAAGAGTTCAGAGGCAATTATGTATTTCATGGGGAGTAATTCCATTACTAGTTGGGAAAGCTACAAATGTGGAAGAAATGTTTGAAATTGGAGTGAATAAAGCTTTAGCCATTAAATTAGTTAAACAAGGAGATGTTGTTGTAATAACAGCTGGAGGCCCCGTTGGGATAGCTGGAACAACTAATCTATTAAAAGTTCAAACAGTAGGTAATATTCTTTTAAAAGGTGTCGGACTCACTAAAGGAAAAGTATCCGGGAAGCCCTGTATTGCGACTTCCGTAGATCAAATAAATAAAGACTTTGAAAATGGGGATATTCTAGTACTACCTCACATAAATAATGATATGAGGCCTTATTTAAAAAGTGCTTCAGCAATAGTGGTTGAAGAAACTATCGTTGACAACCATTCGATTGCCTTTATATCATCTTTAGATATTCCTATAATTGTAGGTGCTGAAAATGCAATGACTATTTTAAAATCTTGCACTGTTGTTACAGTAGATTCTAATAATGGTGTAGTTTTAAACGATAATTTGTAATTAAAATATACAATTGTATAAAAGAACCATCTGGAGTCCAGATGATTCTTTTATTTTACATACTTATATTGATTTTACTTTTAGCCTTATCGCTATTGGTAAGTGATATTTTTACATCTTCATTATCTGTATTTTTATTTAACAACTTCCTTATTCTTTTAATAAATACTTCCATATCAAAAGGTTTTACAATATAATAATCTGCTCCTAGTGATATAGCTCTTTGAATTATTTTTTTTTGACCAACTGCCGATAAAATTATTATATGTGGCATTGGATCTAAATTCATTGTATTTAGCTTCTCAATTACTCCCAATCCATCAAGTATAGGCATAATTATATCAAGTACTATTAAATCAGGTTGTTCTTCTTCAAACAATTTTAATGCTTCTATTCCATTTTCTGCGATTCCAGTAACAACCATATCATTTTGCATTAATATATAATCATTAAGAATATCACAAAATTCTTTGCTGTTATCAACAATCATTATTTTTATTTTTTGCTCACCCATAGTACTAATCTCCTTCGATTGTTTTTATTGCAATATATGTAATTTTGACAAAAGTTTGTTAATTCCTTTTATTTTAGAGAATATTTTAAATTATTAAGTAAATAACTTTGATATAACTGCTTTGCAACTTAATTTTCTTACTTTACTTTTGAAGTTTACAAGTGTTACTATTAATAAAACTCGAAAAATAAATGGAGGTTACATAAATATGAAAATTGCTATTGCAAGTGATCATGCTGGATTTTCTTTGAAAAATGAGGTAAAAATATTTTTAGAATCAAAAGGATACGAGGTTCAAGATTATGGAACATATAGTGAGGAATCTTGTGATTTATCAGATTTTGTTTATCCTGCCGCCCTAGCTGTTGCAAACGGTAAAGCTGATAGAGGAATTTTTATTGACGGAGTTGGTTACGGAAGTGCTTTAATTGCTAACAAAATATATGGTTTATATGCTGCTGTTTGTCAGGATCCATTCTGTGCAAAATTAGCACGTATGCATTCTAATACAAATATTCTTTGTGTAGGTGCAAAAATAATTGGTTCGGGAATAGCACTTGAAATCGTTAATACATGGTTAACTACAGATTTTCTTGTTGATACTAAAAAATATAAACTACGAGTTGATAAAATAAACAAGATCTCTGAAAAACATTTAAAAAAGCTCTCAGAAATCTAACATAACTGTAAATAATACCTTATACTATGATCTATAGTATAATATAGAATAGTAAGATAGCAAGTTTTATTTACTATTTGTGATGTCATTTTTTTGTATTTATTCTATACAAATTGCTACAAATAGAGCTAAGTGTCAAACACACACTTAACTCTATTTGTAGTTTTTTTACAATGCTCTACGCTTATATGCTAAATATTAAGCAGTAATAAACTTCCTTATATTTTCTCAAAATCGAATTTTGTAACTCCACATAACGGGCATAACCAGTCTTCTGGAAGATCCTCAAACTTAGTACCAGGTTTTATTCCCCCCTCTAAATCCCCTATTTCTGGATCATACTCGTATCCGCACACTAAACAAACATACTTATTCATAAAAACACCTCCTCTTAATTTATCACAATTAGTAAAACCACGTATTTATATCATACTTTTTATTTTCTCATATAAATCAACATCATCTATTACAACATTTTTTTAAATCACCTTTAAGTGTCATATACATCCTATTTTGCTCACTATCGGTGTTATTATACAAATTTTCTCAAACCTACTATATTTAAAATAGCACTTAGATGAATAATAAACTTGCTAATCTTTATTAAAAAGACTTAAGTTTTTGTATAAAATACAGATAATACATATAGTACCACTTTTTTATTTAATAGTTCAATAAAATATCTATTTAATATATTTATACAAATTTTGTCTAACCAATGTACTAAATATAAAACTAGGGGGATAAAAGAAATGAAATTAAGGAAAAAAATAAAATTAGTCCAAGGAACTATGGCATTAATATTAGTAGCCTTTGTTGCACTTGGTGCAATGGGGATCATAAGCTTTACGTCTTCAGCAAAACTTAGTAAATATTATAATAGCTTAAGTTCAGATAAGGTTGCAACTATAGAGATATATGGTGACATGAACAGTACCTTCAATGAATTAAGAAATTACTTAACAAAAGTTATTGACAGACCTTACTCAGCCGTTCAAATTAAAGATGTTGAAGGTGCTGATTCTAAAGTAAGAACTAGTTTTACAAAAATTAAGAGTATGCCACAAGATACTAACGAAGCCTTGCTAGAGAAACAAATCGAAGAAAATTATACAAGTTATATGGCCGTATACACCGATGTAGCAAGCAAAAGGAAGACAGGGCTTACAATTACCCTCGAGCAATCAAATCAATTTGCAACTATTGGTGCTTCCATAACTAACGAACTAAAAAATGCTGTGATGAATGAAAAATCTGTTATCTCAGCTGATACTGCAGATTATAAAATTGTTTCTACTTCTTCTAATAGAGCATTTATAATCGTTTCTATTATTTCTGCGTTATTGTTATTATCAATATCCATAACATTTGTATACGAATTGCAATTATTATTAAAAGAAATGATGACTACTATAGATGTTATAGCCTCAGGAGATTTTACCGTAAAAATCGATACCACTTCAAACACCGAATTTGGAAATATTAATAAAAAACTAGATAACATGAGATCCTCTGTAGCAGGGTTATTGGGCAATATAACAACTGTTGCTAGCACTGTAGGTGAAGAATCATCGACATTATCTGCAATATCTGAAGAAATGTCAGCATCTTCACTAGAAGTAGCTGATGCTATACATGAAGTTGCCATAGGTTCAACATCGCAAGCTAGTGAATTGATGTCCGTAAATGAAGCTATCAAAAAATTCGGTGATACATTAATAGAATTTGTTACTATAACCAGTAATGTCAATATTACCGCAGGAAGTATTGGTAGCATGGCAAGTACAAGCAATGGTCAACTTGAAGGCCTTATTTCTGCATTAAACAATATTAGTAAATCTTTTGATGGAGTAATAAATAAAATCAAACAACTTGAAGGTAGTATAAATCAAGCTAATGAGATAACAGGATTAATAAACAATATTTCTGAGCAAACAAATTTACTTGCACTAAATGCTGCAATTGAGGCTGCTAGAGCAGGCGAAGCAGGGAAAGGTTTCTCTGTAGTAGCTGATGAAATACGAAAGTTATCCGAGCAAAGCAAACAATCTTCAGACACTATAAGTGGTTTACTAAAAAATGTAGTATCAGAAACATCTAACTTAGTAATAACTACTGGTGACGTTAATAACGAACTAAATAATGAGGTATCAACAATAAACACTGCTTTAACCTCATTTAAATCTATTATTACTTCTGTAGAGACTATATTACCTGATATAAAGAAAGTATCAGCAGGTATCGGTAATCTAAACAGTGACATGCAACCCGTAATATTAAAGATAGAAAATACTAGCGCTGTGTCAGAGGAAAACTCAGCTTCAGCTGAAGAAATTGCAGCTTCTACTGAGGAAATGAAGAACTCAGCTGGGTCAGTAGCTAGTACTGCTCAAAATCTTACAAATTCAGCTATACAATTAACTGAAGAACTTAACAAATTTAAGCTTTAAACTTTATCTAATAACATATTACTCTCATCCAATAAAACAATTAAGTAATATGTGTGTTTCAAAAAAAATCTTTAGTACATGAATAAGAGGTAGCATCTTAATTAATTAAGATACTACCTCTTATTTTTCCTAACATGTTTATGATATAGAAAGAGCAATAAATAATGGTATACCTCTTTCAACTATGTTTAGATTATTTTATTAAGTGCACGAATGTTAGGTGACCTATTATTATTGAAACTGGTTGTGGTGAAGTCAATTTTGAAGGCGTATTACCATTATAGAAAAACAATGCATTATTTGTTGGATCATTTCCATTAAGTGCTGCAATTGCTGCCTTTAAATCGCTTGAATCTGCAGGTCTATTAATGTTGCCATTAGCAACTGGGCTAAACTGATAGCTACCATTCGTTTTTTGATTAATAACAGCGCTAATTGAATTAGGAAATAAGCTGCTTTTAACTCTATTTACAACTATTGCTCCTACAGCAACTTGAGCATTATAAGATTCTCCTCCCGCCTCTGCAGTTATTAATCTCGAAAGCAAGTTTAATTCGCTTTCTGTATATCTTATTGACAAAGTTTTTGCTTGTACTATCGTAGCACTAGTTGTGCTAGTTGTGCTGGCCGAACCTGTTGTTGCAGTAAGTTTAAGGACTTGTCCAACAAAAATGGAATCATTATATTTGTTATTAGCTTTCCTTAAGTTACTTAATGATATTCCACATTGTTTTGCTATTTTAGATAAACAATCCCCACTTTTCACTGTATAAGTCTTAAGTGAAGTACTACTTGTTTGTGTAGCAGGTTTCGCTGGAACACTAGCAACTACTGAAAGTTTAAGAACTTGTCCAACAAAAATGGAATCATTATACTTGTTATTAGCTTTTCTTAAGTTACTTAATGATATTCCACAAGCTTTTGCTATTCTAGATAAGCAATCTCCACTTTTTACTGTATATGTTTTTAATGAACTTGTAGTTGGTTTCACAGTAACACTAGTAGTTGCTGCTGCTGATAGTTTCAGAACTTGTCCAGGAAAAATAGAATCATTCCATTTATTATTAACTTTTCTTAAATCATTTAATGATACTCCACATGATTTTGCTATTCTAGATAAGCAATCTCCACTTTTTACTGTATATGTTTTAGTTGTTGCCGCAAATACATTTTGTGATGTAATTGTTGAAACCCCAATTGTTAACACTGATGCTAAAAAAATAGATTTAAGGCTTTTAAATTTAGTCATTATTTCTCCTCCTTGTGCCCCCCAGGCTAGTTTATGGGTTTAGTATAATCGCCCTTATTATTCATAAAATTTCTCCCCAGGAATTTTATGATCGACGATTTATTTGCAATATTGTTCTATTATAACATAATAATACAATAATAAAAAAAGTTCATACAAACTTATTCCAAATTTTTCTTATTAAACATATATAGTTTTATCCTTGATAAAATTTTGTGTATTAATAAAAATTAGCCATTTAGATTTAACTATCTAAATGGCTATAATAATTATTAAATTACAATTTTCTAAAATTTTCTTCTTCTTTTTTTCTTATTTATATTAATTGTACTTACTCTAAAAATAATTACAAACAATACAAATATTCCAGCAACCATAAAATATGTAGGCATAACATTTTTTACTAAAGTTCCCATAGAAACAGTTGAATAAAGTTTGTAAATTTTTGCTTTGCCTTTCTCATTTAATGTCAATGTACCAATGCTCTTTTTCCCTGTAATACTGGAAATGTTAATATTTGTTAAGTTTATATTTTCCTGTAATTCTTTTTTGTTTGCTTCGTTGTTATAATAGCTAATATCCTCTTTAGCTACTACTGGTGCATTAATGGTTTTCTCTGGTCCAAAAAAAACTAGTGGTTTGCATTTTAATATTTCAGTTTTTATAACAGAATTGCTTGCATGTAATACTGTTGAACGTAAAGAGTAGCTATAATCAATTATTTTTTTCATATCATTGAAAACATAAGTGTCGCTTGCATCCATAACTGATCCCATAACAACTCCCATGACCTCTCTTCCATTTCTTGTATAAAAGGCTACAAGGCATCTACCAGCTTTTGATGTATATCCTGTTTTACCACCAATACAACCATCTATTCCAAGAAGTTTATTGCTATTTTCAATTTTAAATTTTGTACCTTTTGATGTTAATAAAGTATTTTGCTTTTTACCCATAGACTCTTTTACCCATGTGTTTAAAAATGAAACTCTAGCCAATATACTCATGTCATAAGGCGTTGTATAATGGTCAGAACGGTGAAGACCATTAGGAGTTACAAAATGGGTTCCTGTCATCTTCAATTTGGCAGCCTTATCATTCATCATTTTCATAAAATTTGTAGAATTTCCTGAAATGTTGTCAGCAATCATATATGCCGCATCATTCGCTGAATACATTGCCAGACCGTCCATTACGTCATCACCTGTCATGGTCTCATCAATTCCAATTGAATGAAAATTAACATTTAAAGAATCCGCTGGCTGAGATTTTGCACTTTTAGTATATTTTATTATATCAGTTTTTTTCCTGTTCTCAGCTAATAATAATGCAGTCATTAGTTTTGTTGTACTCGCAGGGTACATCTGCTTGTCTACATTTTTCGCGTAAATTATTTCACCAGTTGCAACATCTACCGTGATTGCAGCTTTTCCATATATAGTTGGTAATTTAGTAGTTTCATTTATAGTCGCAGCGAAAATATTTTGGCTCGTATAAAATACTAAAAATAAAACAATTAGAATAAAAAATCTTTTCTGTTTCAACTTTCATCTCTCCATTACTTTAATTTATTATACATACATTATAAAATATATTTTGTAGTATACATTACTACAATACAATCGAAAACAATATTTTATTACAAATAAAATTTTACATACAAAATAATATTATAACACATATAGTTATTAGAACATTTGCATTTTTTTTAATTAAAAGGCATTTTTTTTAATTAAAAGGCATTTATTTTCTTTATTAGCTACTAATTTTCTTTATTATGTAAAATCGAGTAAATTATTATACTTAGTAACAACCAAGATGTGTTAAAAAGCCTATATATCGCCTGTATGATAGACTTTGTATCTAACAGTTGTATTTGCTCTATGTGGATTTTCTTTTGTTTAAAATACAAATGGCTTGTCTCTGCAATAGTGATTGGAATAATTTTATATAAAAACCGCCTGACTAAAATTCACTTTTACCCAGGCGGTTTTTATATTTTTCTAATCATACTCACCACGTATAAATCATCTTCACGAGTTACATGATTATATCATTTATATTTATTATATTATAAAAAAGTAACTTCTAATGGATTTCTCTCTACTAATCTCTTATATTCATACTTAGGGTAACCAACCATAATAGCAGCTGTCATTTTTTTCTCTTCTGGGATGTTGAATAATTTAAGCATTGGTGAATGCTTCATAGACGCACAATACTCAAAAAAACCAGCCCAACAAGATCCAATTCCTAGTGAAGGTGCATATAATTCTAAATAAGTCAAAGAAGAAACAGAGTTATCTCGCGCGTTTGTAAAATCTTTATCCGCCGTAGTTATAATTAAGTTGGGAGCACCTTTGAAAATTGAATCAACTCCATCAACTCTGTAAGCATTAATAATTTGTTTTAATGCATTTTTTAGTGGAGAATGTTCCATAATCCGAATAGTAAGTTCTGTAGCCTTTGCAATTAATGCTTTATCCTCAACCACTAAAAATGATATGCCTTGAGCATTGCTTCCAGTAGGTGCCATTCTTGCGATATCTACTAGTTTTGTTAATTCTTCTCTTGAAACTGATTTTTCTTTATAATTTCTAATTGAACGACGTGATTTTAAAAAATGCTCTGCCTGCTGTGCATTTAGCTTAGGAAAATCTTTTAAATCAACTTGTTGTGCTAAAGGTGATTTTTTATTATCTATAGCAGCGGTAGGACATATAGCAACACAATGTCCACAAGCAATACACTTAGTTTCTTCTATTTCTTCTGGGCCATTTTCTCCCATTTTCAAAACATATGATGGACACCCCTTAATACATTGTCCGCATTTAATACATTTTTCTTCATTCACAGTTATAAGACTCATTTTGTACATCTCCTTATTGAAATTAACTTTTGTCCATATGTCATTAAATAAACTAGTATAATTATCAGTTATTCTCTTTACTATATTTCACATATATATATACATATATTATGCTAAAAAAATTTACTCTACTAATTTCTCAATATCCGTTAAAATTTTTAATAATTCTTCAATTCTTGCTTTACCAATACCATTTTCAATCTTGTTTTGTGCTTTATTCAATATAGGTTTAGATTCTTCAAGCTTCTTTAATCCCTTATCAGTTATAAATATACACTTTTTTCTAGAATCAAGTCCTTCTTTTTTAATATCAATAAATCCACTTTTTCTCAATAATTCAATATTTCTTGTTACAGTGCTTTGATCCATTAGTAAAATATTAGCAAGATTAGAAACAGAAATATTTTTATTCAAAGAAATATCCAGTAATAGTAAACATTGAGTGCTCCGCAATCCTGTTTGTTGAAGCATTTTGTCATAAAATTGAGTAATTGTACGAGTAGCTTTTCTTAGATTACCACAAGCACAATTCTGTACATGCTTTTTATTAGATGAGATTAAGTAACACATAGGTTTACCTCCAGTATAATATATGTATATACATATATTATACTGGAGGTAAACCTATGTCAAGCATCATGTTTTTTCTTTTCCAATTTAATAATTTATAGATAAAAATTTACGGTATATGTCATGTTAATTAATTAAATATATATAATTTCCAATAAATAAAATGATAATACTTGCTATTTCAAATTAATTGTGATAACATAGGAATTGACTTAAATGAATAGTAAATAATGAAGCGCAGATATATTTCAATAAATATTTTTTAAAATATAGTATTTTGATATCAAAATTTTATTGGGTAGTTATTACAAGTAGTTTAAGAAATAAAATTTCGGAGGTTTACATTATATGAATGGTACAGTTAAATGGTTTAATGGTGAAAAAGGATTTGGTTTTATTACAGGAGAAGACGGAGTAGATGTTTTCGCACATTTCTCTCAAATTAATTCAGATGGATACAAATCACTTGACGAAGGTCAAAAGGTTTCTTTTGATATAGTTAAAGGACCTAAAGGCCCACAAGCAGAAAATATTACTGTTTTATAATAGTAATAAAAAAAGACATTAAATAGGTAACTATTTAATGTCTTTTTTATTTTTTTGTAGTTTTAATACGTGCGGTATTACAAACTTTTTTAACTTATACCTAATACAAATTTCAATAGATTTCTTTTGAAAAGCATCAAAATAAACGCTAAATCCTGAATTTCATTGTTCAGGGTTTATTTTATGTTGCTATTCATGTATATGATATAATAAAAGAGTTAGTATATTTATTAGGAGATGATCAAATGACAAAAGAAAATTTAAACGTTTATCAATTAAGCGATGAATTAATAAAAGCAATTAACATGTTAAATTTTAATGATTTTACACCCGTTCAAAAACAAGTTATTCCAGCGGTACTTGCACAAAAAGATGTAGTAGTAAAATCACAAACTGGAAGTGGAAAGACTGCAGCATATGCTATTCCTATTTGTCAGTTAGTAGATTGGGAAGAAAATAAACCTCAAGCATTAGTTCTTACACCAACAAGAGAACTTGCCATTCAAGTTAAAGAAGACATTTTTAACATAGGCAGATTTAAAAGACTTAAAGTAGCTGCAATTTATGGGAAGTCACCTTTTTATAATCAAAAAAAAGAACTACAACAAAAGACGCATGTTGTAGTTGGTACCCCTGGACGTATTATAGACCATTTAGATAAAGAAACACTAGATACATCAAATATAAAGTATCTTGTAATCGACGAAGCTGATGAAATGCTTAATATGGGATTCGTTGATCAGATAGAAACAATATTAAAAAATTTACCTGAAAACCACGTAACTATGTTATTGTCAGCCACAATGCCAAGAGATATTGATCATTTATGTAGCAATTACATGAACGATCCTGTATACATTGATATAGAAGATAAAGATAAAAAATCGGATAATATTATTCAAAAACGATATAACGTTGATGAACGAGATAAAATTGACCTTTTAAGTGATGTAACTACAGTAGAAAACCCTGATAGTTGTATAGTATTTTGTAATACAAAAGTAAAAGTAGATTCAGTTTTTAACGAGCTTATAGACCTCGAGTATACTTGTAAAAAAATACATGGTGGAATGGAACAAAGCGATAGAACAAGAGTAATGAACGATTTTAAAAAGGGTTACTTTAGATACCTTGTAGCTACAGATGTTGCAGCTCGTGGTATAGATATAGATAACATTAGTCTTGTAATTAATTATGATGTGCCCAAAGACAAGGAATGCTATGTTCACAGAATAGGACGAACTGGACGTATCGGCAAAATGGGCAAAGCTATCACTTTTGTAACGCAACGAGATAATAGATTTTTAAATGATATACATCATTATATTGGTAAAGAAATTTCTTTGGAAGAAAACCCTTCTCCCCAAGCTGTAGATAATGCCAGGCAAGAATTTATCGATAAAATGGATACGCGGCCTGAAGTTAAAGAAACAAAAGGCGCAGAGCTTGACAAAGAAATTATGAAATTACATATTAATGCAGGTAAAAAAACAAAAATGAGAGCATCAGATATCGTAGGTACAATTTGCAACATAGAAGGCGTTACTAAAGATGATATCGGAATTATCGATATTGTTGATATATCTACCTTTGTAGAGATATTAAATAATAAAGGTGAATTGGTATTTAACGCCCTACAAGAGAAACCCATTAAAGGAAGACTTCGAAACGTAAGTAAAACCATATTAGCAGACAGAAATTAATACAATGGTACCTAAAGAATAAACACTTTTCAAAAGAAATGTTTATTCTTTAGGTACTTTATTTGTTAGGAATCAGTTCCTTATTCAGTTCAATATATACAACTTCTATTATTAATTTTTCAATCCCTGTATTCTAAAATATCTCCTGGTTGACACTTGAGTTCTCTACATATAGCCTCAAGTGTAGAAAATCTTATTGCTTTTGCTTTATTAGTTTTTAAAATAGATAAATTAGAATTTGTAATTCCAACTTTAATTGCTAGTTCGGATAAGGAAATTTTTCTTATTGCCATCATTACATCTAGATTCACTATTATTGCCATGTATTTCACCTCAATTTATTATATATAATACAAATATCTATATGGTAAAGTCATTTTCTTCTTTGACTTCAATTGCTTGTTTAAAAACCTTAGAAAGAATTAATGTAAAACAACCCGCGAAGAAAAAGATGATAAACTCAATGTCTGTATGAATGCCTCTAGCATCAATTTCTATTAGCCTAAAATTTTGATATTGATTATTAATAAAAAAATTGAGTATATAACATGCTGTAATTATAAAACATGAATTAGCAACATTTCTTAAACTTTTAACATTTTTCCATACAAAAGGATTTGCTTTAACTAATGATTTCATAATATCTCTTAAATAATACATTATGCAAATCAACGCAAAACCCCCTAATACAAATAAAACACATGTTATAATATTTTTAATGTTACTTAAGTTTACTTGCCCCATCACCAAGTTTTTTCTAAGTATTAATAAATATACTATAAACCCTATAATTATTAACGCATCCAGCATTAACTTTAGTAGAGATGATAAAGATGTTTCCCCGTAATATTTCATATAAATTTCCTCCATAACTTGTAATTTTATTGTTTTAGATTAAAGGCTATCTAATGTTAACAAGCAAATAAAACTCAATATCATTAATGTCTACATTTTGTGTTTCTTGATTTTTATTTCCAGATATATTTATAAACACAATTTTAACTTTTATCTTTTGGTTTCCATCAACAAGCGTCATTTCTTCAATTGGTAATCCATCAACCTTTGATGAATCTGAATATTTATTCGCAAGCGATTTTACAAAAGAATTTAAGCTCTTTTTATAAACTTCTTTATTAGCATAGTTTATTTTTATAGTCTTTGATTCATAGTCATACGATACGTCTAAATCACTATTTGAGATACTTTGAACATTATTTATGTTTTTCATATCAATTAAATAGTCATATCCTTTTATATCTATATTCTTATCTGATAGTTTTCTCATAAAATTAAAACTCTTATCAGGTGATCCATAGCTTGTATTTTCCGGAAATCCAAGTACCTTATTGGTATCATACAATTCAAAGTTTACAGGTAAATATTTAACATCAGAAAAGTCATGATAGTCATTAAAATACCTAAGTATACTGCTTATCTCCGCCCTATCTTTAATTGAAACCTTAGTAGACTTTTGTAGTTTTTCATTCTTAATCATGTTGTTTTTTATTAGAATTTTTTGAAGTCTATTATTTTGACTCATCTTTGAAATTGAATAACTACTAATCGGACCAAATACAGAAATAAGTGCAACAATTGAAAGTGTAACAGGAATTATTATATTCCTTAGCTTTTTACTAAAGCAGAAATATAACATTATAAAAAATACCCAGAGGGCTAAAATAACAACAAAATATCGTTTTTCTGTTACTCCATAAGCATTTATTCTAATTCCTATAGAAATTAACATCATTATTAAAAGCGGAAGTATTATTTTAGGAGCATACTTTAAAAATTTATTTACAAAACCTACTTCCTCCCTTATAGGAGTAATAAAGAATAAGATACTTGTAACAATAACTGAGTACCACAAAACCAGGTTTGATACTATCCCCATTGGCCATGACCAGGTTAATATTATCTTTCCAAAGTATATATATAAAATTATTGTGTATACAGTTAAAAGTGGCATTACAATGTATAGAATTAATATTCTTAATAGTTTTGGATAAGATTTTGGGGTTAATTTTTGATCTTTACGAGGTACCCCTGCGAGAAAATGCGAAAGTGCAAATATAAAAACCACAAATAACCATGTATAATAGTAAACTTTACCATTAATTATTATCCCAAGTAGCTTATCTATAGTAAACAAAATTGCAGAAAGTCCAGAGAAAAGTACAATTGAATAAAGTATTGTTATGAAAAAGCCTGTAAATATAGTTATAACATACATCTCAAATTGTTCTTTTTTTAGAATATATGGTATAAAGATAAATGCTAAATATAGCGCAAGACTTACAGCAATGTATCTTGTAATTGTAATCATCTCTATATTTTTTAAAAGCAAGAAGTAATACAATACGAGTATTAAACCACCACCAAAATAAGCACTCGCAATCCTATAGGTATTTTCTTCCTCCATCTTCTCAAAAATAAGTTTTATGCAAAGTGACAAAGGTATTCCAAGTGCTAATATCAATGTTATTTTACTTAGAGTATCATCTTTGGGATTAATTTCTGAAATAGCTATAAGCAGAGCAAAAGTTGAAGCCGATAAAAGTACAGTTAAAGGGAATCTCTTAAGACTTAAATACAACCTCGTGAAAATATTTCCAATGGATTTTATAAGTTTCATAGCATTGCCTCCTTATAGTTTATATATTTTTCATGCATACACTTGTAGAATATGAAATTACTTGTTAATCTATATAAACTTTAAGATAATATTATCATACTATTATTCTTTTTACAATATATATTTATTGTTTATCAATAAATATATATTATAAAACATATTTAATACCTTTCTTTCCAAATTATATAAATATCAGAATTCATTATATTTACCAATACATAAAACATATAACAAAATTTCTGCAAACAATAAAACAATTAGACAATAGATTCAACATCTATTGTCTAAAACAATTTCAATCATATATATCTGAAAACTCCATCTTTATCCTCTCTACATCGCTTACCCTAGCTATATTGTCATCTAAAGTAATTGTTTCACTCTCTGGCAAACCAGTCTCAGGAAGTTCTATTATAAATTCACTGCCAGTACCATACTGGCTCTCAACTCTAATTGTTCCCCCCTGCATCTCAACAAGAGATTTTACAAGAGAAAGGCCAATACCGCTTCCCTCCCTATCTCTTGAAAGAGATTTATCTACTTGTACAAATCTTTCAAAAATAGACAATTTCATATCATTAGGAATCCCAACGCCTGTGTCCTTCACAGATACAAGTATACCTGAACGCTTGTTTGTAATTTTCACAAATAGGTTTCCTCCTATCGGAGTGAATTTTATTGCATTAGAAAGAAGATTCAATATTATTCTTTCTATTTTATCTGCATCACAAACTACTATTTTATCTTCAATGTCTGTATCAAAAACAAGTCTCAACCCTTTATGTTTAGCATAGTCTGCTACTGACATTGTTATATCTTCAATTATGGCTACAATGTTTTCATTTTTTAATCTCAACTTGAAATATCCTTCATCAATTTTGGTAATATCAATTAAATTATTTACTAGCCTTAATAATCTATAACTATTTCGCTTCATTATTTTATAGTATTTCTTTACCTTCAGTTCATTTTCACTGCTTGATTGGTTTATTTCATTTAAATTTAGTAATTGCAATGCGCTAAGCACTACATTTATTGGTGTTCTAAGTTCATGTGATATATTACAAAAAAATTCATTTTTTAACTTATCATATTCCCTTGCCTCATCTAACAGTTTGTTTTGCTCAACAATTTTCACTTTAAGCTTTTCTGAATTTTTTATTTCCGAAATATTTCTTACCACACTAAGTATACTCCATTCACCTTCATATTTAATGGCTCCAGAATATATTTCAATATCTATAATACAATTATCATAAGTCACAAATTTTTCTTCAATTAAAGGTGCTGACATTTTATTATCCAGTATATTCCTAAATCTTTCATGTACAATTTGAAGATACTCCTTAGGAACAATATCAAATGCATTTTTTCCTATAATATCTTTAAAATCGTTAAGATTTAATAGTCTTTCTACAGCTTTATTTACAAATACTGTTTCATATTTTGAATTTATAATAAACACGCCTTCATGAATACTATTTAGGATATATGAAAGTTGTTGTTTAGCTGACGTATGATCAGAAAATTGTCTATTTGTGTTTGCCAGTAGCAAAGTCGATCTCTTTTTTTCACATTTCAAACGCCATTCCAGTACATTTTTTTCTATAAACATGCTAAAAAAATCTAATCCTACAAAAATACAATCATAAGGAAGATTCACATATTTTGCTAATTTCTGAAGATTTTCTAAACTATCATCAAAAACTCCTGTATCTAAAAGCCTAATTTCCACATACATTTCACTAAAAACTGTTTTTACTTGTTCTTTATCAAAAGCTAAAAATTCAATATTTTTTTTCCAATTTCTAAGCCACCCAGGTGTAACAAGATATGCTTTTTCACTAATGAAATGATTAATTATATCCCTTGTATAATCTAATTATAAGTTTGATAAGAAACCTTCTTTAAATAATACGAATGATTTCTTACTTATCTTTATTAATGTTAATGTTTATTTTTATTCATTTCTAAATT
>NZ_JAHLEC010000050.1 GCF_018861705.1 Clostridium psychrophilum
GAAATTTTCATATTAATTTACAATATTTTCAAGAGGCATAGCCTAAAATTTGAAATAGCTTAACTCCTACCGGAGAAAATATAGCTTTTTGTGGCTTAATCATTATATTAATTTCCTTATATGTTTATTTTAATATGTAATGATGGGTGTTTTACAATGGAAATGTGGAGCACAACTTGGCAACAGATAATTTGTTGCAGTAGAAGATACAATAATATTGGTCAAGTTGAGAAGGATGACATTGATAAGGTAAATCCAGTAAAAATATATTCTTACAAGAAAAAATGTTAACGTTATCTAAAATACGGAAATAGATAACTATATTACAATCAATATTTTGTCTAGATAAGTTAAACTTGATAAGTTCTATGAATTAACTTGCATAGAGCTTATTTACATTGATAAAATATTTAAACAAAGTTATTAGAATGGGAGGTTGTTAATCTATATAGTTGGTTGTTTAAAACAAGTGCCAGATCCTAATGAAGTCAAATTCAATTTTAAAACAGAAACACTTATTAGATCTAGAGTTCCTTTAATAATTAATCCTACCGATAAGAATGTTTTAGAAGCAGTATTAGTATTAAAGGATAAATACAGTGCCTATGTTATAGTAATTAGCATGGGTACGCTGCAAGCCGAAAGATCATTAAGAGAAGCTTTTTCAATGGGAGCTGATAAAAGCTCTACTTGGAATTTCAGGTTCGTCAACAAAGGTATTTAAATTCTGGAATAAAGAAGTAAAGGATGTTGGTGAAGTTGTTGATTTACCATTATAGTAAACTAAATTATACAATTCAATACATTATGTTAAATTGATAATAATTATAATAGTTAATGATAACGTATCATATTGTATAATTAGATTTATCTTAATACTATTTTAATCAATGATAATAAAAAAAGCTATGAAATAAATATTCATTTCACGACATAACATTTTCCCATTTCTAATATAAATTCTTACTTTTTCCTGAAATTTTTAAGGTTATTTAATGCTTGAAGGGCTTCTTTGCTTTTATCCATATTTTCTTCTTTATCAGAAGCAATCTCGTTATCACACTTGCCATTAGGTGATAATTTAATGTCTTTTATATATTTTTTGATAATATTTACTATACAAATCTCTTGCTCTTTAGTAAAAGTCACCAATTTTTTTTTGCTACCATAGAAATCTGATTTTATCAGTTTCTTTATTTTGCTATTCCAGTTTTTATCAAGGTATCCTGACTTATTTAATTCATTAAATAAGTCTTCATCTTGTTTACCAAAAACTATGGATTTTACACGTTTAAAAGTAATGTTATTATCCATTATGTATCACCTCACTTTAATTATTGAATGATAATTGGGCAACTTTATAGAATGAATATGCATTTGCAAATCGAGGATTTTCAACGAATACAACATCATTCTTAATATATTTTTTAATATATTTTTTAAATGGGATAGCGCCTCCACCAATTATATAAACTTTATCTGCTTGACCAATTTGCCTATATTCGGCTTTAAGACTAGTAATTATATCGTAAATGTAATTGTCTTCTAATGAATCTAATACAGACAAATCATGTGTTTCTCCATCCATATCTTTTATGTAACCCTTCTGGAGTACTCTCTCAATATCTTTTTCATTAATATCTATATCAAACGTTTCATTCAAACGTCTAGAAAGTTTGCCGAAAATGTCTTTTGTACCATTAGGCATAGATGCATAGACATCCTCAAGATCCATGAAGCTATAGAAGCTTACGTCAATAGTATAATGTCCAAAATCTATAACAACGCTATTAGGTATATCTTTAAACTCTTCTTCATACAAAAAAGGCATACCTGATGCTTGAGGAATAGTTGTTATATTTTTTATAGTTATAAGCTTTTCTTTTCCTCCATTGACACTAACTATTTGATTATCACAAGCACTTTTTATATATTGCTCAAAAGTCTCGCATTGCTGGTTGTAATATTGGATTGGCAATCCTACACATAAATTACATTGTACATCGTCTACATGTTCGAATGATGATTTATAAATGGATGCTAATGTTAATACTTTGATTATTTCTCTATCAATTTCACTCCTTACCTTGTTTATGCCAGCTAACTTTTTCCCTTGGTTTGTTATAGTATAGTATTTTTCTCCAATCTTCACTTCAACAGTGTCATCTGATGCTACAGCTAACTTTTTGCCTTCTAGTACACTACTTATAAAACAATTGTTAGATGAGTCTTTCAATGCTGAATATCCATGGTCTTGTCCTAAAAAAAGAACTTGATTAATCATAAGATTCTCCCCCTTATATCGCTATGTATTTTAGTGTTACTAAGTAATACTTTGTTCTTTCATGTAATACAATAACTTTTATTACTTTTATTACCTTTACTACCTTTTAAATATACTACAAATTCTGATATATTACAATAAATGGTTATTTGAAGTGGGAGGAGAATAGTAAAAGAAAGGTGTTATCTATTAGAATTACAGAGAATCAGGACTAACATCTTTTAAAATTAAAACTGCTAAAAAGAAACTAGCCGTTGAACAAATAACAACAACAATGAGCGTATAAGCTAAATAAATGTCATGAAATAAAATTTTCACGACATTTCGTTTTTTTTGATTTCTAATATATAACTTGTTTTTTAGCCGATATTGGATAATCATTGATTTGTTACAAAAAGTAAAATAAATGCATAATGGTTATATATGTATTTTGTGTTTAAAGAATTTGGAGGAATAATTATATGAAAAAAATATTATCAATAATAATATTTATATTAACATTTGCACTTATTTTATCCGGCTGTAATAAAGACAATAATAAATCTAAAGTGACAGATAACTCGAAGGAACTATTCGCTATCTCAAATAGTTCTAATGGTTTTAAAAATATCAAACAGTCTAAATGGGGATTTATAGATAAGACCGGTAAAATAATTGTAAACCCAATATATGATTCAGTACATAATTCAAGTGAAGGATTAGCTGTCGTTCTAATAAAGAATAAATATGGATACGTTGATTATAACGGTGAACTAGTTATTAAAAATAAGTTTCAACTAGCTACTGATTTTAAAAATGGACTAGCTCGTGTTTATGTTGATTTTAAGGGTGGAATCATTAACAAGAATGGAGATTATATTTTAAAGCCAACATATAATTCAATTGGTAATTTTTCTGATGGATTAGCATCTATATCTAAAAATTCAAAATACGGTTTTATAAATACCAACGGTAAAATAGTTATAAAACCGACCTTAATTGCTGTACAAGATTTTGGAGATGGAATGTCATTAGTTACTTTACAAAATCATCAATATACCTTTATAGACAAAAAAGGTGATAATATTTTTAAACAAAATTTTGATAAAGCCTTTTCTTTTCAAGAAAACTTAGCAGATGTAAATATAAATAATAAATGGGGTTTCATAAACACAAAAGGTGATTTGGTTATAAAACCTCAATTTAAATTTATAAATGGTCCATTTTCGAGTGGATTTGTAATTGTACAAAATGGTACTTTACCTAATCCACAATATGAATACATTAATAAAAAGGGCAATCATATATTTCAACCCAATTTAAAATATGCTAATCCATTTTCAAATGGATTAGCATTAGCAAGTATTGATGGTATTAATTATGAATATATCAATGCTAAAGAGATGTCACCTATTGATAAAATATACAAAACTTTTAAAATAGATAAAATCAAAGTAATAATCAATAGTTCAAAGTTTAAAGTGTCGTTGGATACAACAAATGTTAAAATTTACGAAACAGTTAAATTTAATTTAATTGGGGTCAAACAAACAGCTAAAATGAATAGTGCAAAAGTATTAACAGTTGAAAAATATGATAATACTTTAAATGGTAATTACGATACAGGGAATGATAATATCTCAATAAAAAACTACAAAACAGCAAATAATCAAATTAAATCTTATATATTTATAGAACCAGGGGATGAAGAAAAAATTTATGAATATGATTTCACTCTAAAAATAGCACCTTAATATGTAATATAATATTAACTAATATATAACGTGTTTTTTATTGTATTTTAAAGAAATCAATGAGACAAAGTAACATTGAACTTATAAATAACCTCACATCTAATTATAATGTACCCTTTGTTGAACTATACCCCCTTATTGGGTACATCATAAATTAATAAATTAGTTGAGGGTTTTCTTATGTTTTAATTTAATTAGATATTAGCTTCTAATTAACATTTACTTTCTTTGAAAATAAGGCACCAATTGCCATTATAATTGCAAAGACAATTAGATATGCAACAACTGCTATTTTATGAGAAAAGCAAGCAGCTACTATCATGAATACGCATCCAGCTAATGAAACAATAGGCATTATGAATCTTTTAAATGAATTTAAATCTTTTTCTTTTTTCATCATCATAATAAAAATAGGAATATATAATGCATAAATAGTAACTATAGGTAATTCTGATGAATCAAAACAAAAGAATCCAAACCAAGGTTTTGTTAAGTTAGCACCATAGAAGTATAATAACCATATAGCACAAAGAAGTAGTCCAAGTATAGATGAATTTGTTGGCATATTGGTCTCATTATCTATTTGTTTAAATATTTTTGGCTTTGGTCCAAGACCCCTTGCTGCTAATGAATAAATACCACGGGTACATCCGAGCATTAATCCATTTAAAGTTCCAAGGCAAGAAATAATAACAAATACAAATACTATAGTACCACCTGCAGAGGAGAATACTTTTTGAAATGCCAATTTAGCTCCAGCTTCTCCGCCTTTCATCATAACTTGGTTTGTTACAGCTCCAGCTAGTCCTAAATAGTAAAGAATATAAACAATCATAATTATAAAAGTTCCTCCAACAAGAGCAAGTGGAAGATTTTTCTTTGCATCTTTTAGTTCAGCATTGATACTTGTAGCAATAATCCAACCCTCATATGCAAAGGCTGTTGCAACAACTGCTGTAAATAATGCATTCGCAGTATTTACTTTTGTAACTACTGTTGTAAAATTAATCATAGTCATGCCACTATGAATTCCTACAATTGTCCCAATTATAGCCATTAGAATAAGTGGAATTAGTTTTATAACAGTTGTACTAACTAGAAATTTACCAGATAAAACTGGTGACAATGCATTTAAAGCATAACTACCTATTAAATAAAAACATGCAATAGTCATACATTCCCCACCTGTAATTGAAAATCCAAATAATACACAGGTATATCTAGCTGAAACCCATGCTAAAACTGATGTCAATGTTGGATAGTAAATTAGTGCCATAAACCAGCCAACATAATATCCATATTTCTCACCCATTGCAGCTTCTGCATAATCTACGATTCCATTTACTTTCTCGTATTTAGTTGCCATTACAGCAAAAGTATAGGCACAAGAAATCATAATAACACCGCCAATAACCCAAGCTAAAATACCTAGTTTAAGATCACCACCAGTCGCAGTTAATACTTTTTCTGCCTTGAAAAAAACGCCACTACCTATAACGATTCCAACAACCATTGCTATTGCAGTTATAAGACCAAATTTTTTTTGTAACTTTGTTTCCATGATTTAATCACTCCTTTCATAATTCATAATTTATAATTTTCAATAAATTCATTATATCATTACAATTTATAGATTTACAAGAGAAAATTAATAATGAGTGGGTTACTTATTGTTATATCATATAAAAGTGAGTTAAAAGAATAATTATCAAATATTTTATTCAAGTTGTAAGTTTTAGAAATAAAGTATAATTCATTAAAATAGTATAAGAGATTTTAAGCCAGGGAGAATCCCTTAAAGCATATTTATATAAAACTTAGCCATAATTAAGTATAGCTAATATTTACGATTTTATTACTAGAAGTATTGTGGATAAAGATTTAATGTTACAAGGAGGCTTTGGAGAGTGTAAGCTGGTATTATTTAAACAAACATATATTTTGAATATTTTTTCATAGAAGGTCATAACAAAAGGTATAACAATTTAAGCTTGAATAGATTTTTTGATGTGTTGACTGTAAAAATGATTTGTTGCTATAATTAGTACTATTAAAGTTATTTTTAAACCAAAATTAAAACTAAAAAAATATTTAATAATATTGATATAAATTAATGAAAAAAATAATACATCTTAATCAACATATTACAATAAAATGATTGAAGAGATGATTACGATAAAAAGGAGATGTATTCAATTGGCTAAAGATAAAAAGGTTTATATTTGCAAAGACTGTGGTGCACATTCTCCAAAATGGATGGGAAAATGTAACGATTGTGGTGCTTGGAATACATATGAAGAAAAAATAGTTAAGGCAAGCGACCTTAAAGCGAGCTCAAGTAGAATGGTAATAACAACTAACCCAACAAAACTAAGAGCGGTTGTACAATCTAACAGTGATAGGATAGTTACGGGAGTTTCAGAATTTGATAGAGTTATGGGTGGAGGAATAGTTAGAGACAGTATAAGTATAATTTCAGCGCCTCCTGGAATGGGCAAGTCAACTCTTTTACTTCAACTTGCAAATTCTCTGTCTTTAAAAGGATATAAAATTTTATATGCATCCGGAGAGGAAAGCAATAGTCAAATTAAAAATAGAGCAGATAGAACAGTAAAAGAAATAGCTGATAATTTCTGGGTAGTTTCTGATACTAAGCTAGATGAAATATTACAACATATAGAAACAGTTGATGCAGATTTAATAATACTTGATAGTATTCAGACATTTACATTAGAAGAATATTCAAGCTCGAGAGCAGGATCGCCAACGCAAGTAATTGAATGTGCTACAGCTTTAAAGGATAAAGCAAAAAATCCAGATAGACCAAGAGCTGTATTTCTTGTTGGCCAAATGACAAAGGCTGATGAGATGGCGGGGCCTCGAATACTAGAGCATTTAGTGGATACCGTATTGTATATAGAAGGAGAAGATGGAGAGGAACTCAAACATTTAATTAGTAAAAAGAATAGATATGGTGACACTTCTGAGAGTGGACTATTTCGTATGTCAGAAATAGGAATGGAAGAAATAACTGATCCGTCGGAATTTTTTATGACCAAAAGAGAAGAGCTAGTTCCAGGGAGCGCATTAGCCGTTATAAAGGACGGTACAAGACCGATTGTTGTAGAGGTAGAGAGTCTTGTATCTAAATCTTTTACTCCTTATCCAAGCAGACTAAGTGAGTGTTTTGCAAGGAAGGAACAATTAGGAACTCTTATCTCAATTCTTGAGGAAAGGGGAGGGGTAGGACTTTATGATAAAAATGTTATTATAAAAGCAACAGGTGGTCTTAAGTTAACTGAAACATCAGTAAATCTTGCAGTAGTAATGAGTATTGCATCCTCCGCATTAAACCATGGAATATCTACTGATACAGTCTTTATAGGAGAGCTTGGTCTTACGGGTGAATTAAAAAAAGTGCCATCACTCGAGCAAAGATTAAAAGAAGTAGATAGAATGGGTTTTAAAAAGGCATATATACCGATGAATTGCCTAAAAACAGGGGTTAAATTTAAGAACATAAAGGTGATTCCTTGTAAAAAATTAACTGATGTTATTCAAAAGGAAATCAAATGACGGTAAGGAGTTATTAAATGAAATATTATTTAGCACCAATGGAAGGAATTACGGGATACATATATAGAAATACTTATAAAAAGTTTTTTGATAATATTGACAAATACTTTGCACCTTTTATTGTTACAAATAAAACTAGAAGTCTTAAGTCTAAAGAATTAAGAGATGTTTTACCTGAAAATAATAAAGGGATGAATATAGTTCCTCAAATACTTACGAGCGATGCAGAAGGTTTTATTACTACCTCTAAAAAATTACAACAATTAGGATATAATGAGGTTAATTTAAATTTAGGATGTCCTGCTGGAACGGTTGTTTCAAAAAATAAAGGCTCAGGATTTCTAGCCAAAAGAGAAGAACTTGATATGTTTTTAGATGAAATATTTAAAATAGATGATATGAAAATTTCTATAAAAACTAGAATAGGAAAAGATAGTCCAGAAGAATTTTATGAGCTAATAAAAATTTATAATAAATATCCTTTAGAAGAATTAATTATCCATCCAAGAATACAAAAGGATTTTTATGGAAACAAACCTAATTTAAACGTATTTAAAGATGCATTATCTTTAAGTATTAATCCAGTATGCTATAATGGAGATATTTTCACTATTGATGATCACAGTAAAATAATGAAAAAATTTCCAAAAGTAAAAACAGTAATGCTAGGAAGAGGTATAATAGCCAATCCAGGGCTAATGAATGAGATTAAAAATAATATTAACATAGATAAAAAAGTATTAAAGGAATTTCATGATGAAATTTTATATAAATATATAGCATTATTTGATGAAGATAGAAATGCAATATTTAGGATGAAAGAATTATGGGGGTACATGATTTATATGTTTTCTGATAATAAAAAATATGCTAAAAAAATAAAGAAGTCACAAAATTTAGATGAATATAAGGAAGCTGTTTTATCTTTATTTATGGAGCAGGAAATTATAAATGGGGCTGGATTATTTAATAATCAATATTAAATATGAGAATTTTTTATTAAATAAGTATGATTAAGATTGTTTATATAATAATATGTATTAAAAATGAAAAAGTAATTTTCAGGAGGAAATGTATGAGTAAATTAAGGGACAATGTGTTTCTTGCTATAATACTTACGGGATCTTCGGCTATAATTTATTTTATTCAAAATGCAATTTTTCATCAACCTTTGCAAACAGTATTTTATATTTTTCAGGATATGGCATTCATGCCGTTCCAAGCTCTTATTGCGACATTGATAATTGATCAATTTTTAAAAATTGAGGAAAAACGTAGGAAAATTAAAAAAACAAATGTGGTAATTAGTACATTTTTTGTAGATGCTGGGGTCAACATCATGATGGCTATGTCACGATTCAATCAAAATCATAATGAAGCGTGTAAAAGCATAAAAATTGAAAAACTCATAGTCAATAAGGGAAGTAGTTTGAAGAAGGCTGCAAGTGAGCTCGAATATTGTTTTTACGCTGACCCTAACAAGTTGGATGAACTGGCCTCAATAATGGATAAAAATAAAGAGTTTTTATTGAACCTTTTGGAAAATTCAAATTTACTTGAGCATGAGTCCTTTACGGATATGTTATGGGCTGTTTTTCATGTTGCTGATGAATTGAAAACGAGAGGAGATTTAAAAAGACTTTCTAGAGTTGAAATTGATCATATATCTGAGGACATGTTACGTGCATACACGGCAATGGTTATGGAATGGATTAGTTATATTATTTATTTAAAGGACGAATATCCATTTTTATATGCAAGTGCCATTAGAAAGAATCCGTTTTATAAGGTTATTATATAAAAGGTAAATGCTGTTGGTGTTTAAGATGATTAAGAAATATAAGAGTATAAGAAAATCAAATTATTGAAATATGAGGTTGAATATGACATATACTAATAAAATTACAATTACAGAAGTTGTGCATTTGGCGAATACTTCTAAAACAACTGTTTCTTTTTATCTGAATGGAAAAATGGAAAAAATGTCTAAAAAAATAAGACAAAGAATAGAACAAGAATCTACATTGTAAAATATGAAGGTACACTAAAATATTATTAAAATAATTAAGGATATTAAATAAACATATATATAGATGTTACAAATTATAGGAGGAATATTTCATGGATATTATTAAAAAATTTTCATTAGAGGGTAAAGTTGCATTAGTTACAGGTGCATCATATGGTATCGGATTTGCTATTGCAAAGACTTATAATCAAGCAGGTGCAACAATAGTATTTAATGATATTAATCAAGAGCTTGTGAACAAGGGAATAAAATCTTATAAAGAAATAGGTATAAAAGCATATGGATATGTATGTGATGTTACAGATGAGCAAAAGGTAAACGAATTAGTTAAAAAAATAGAAAAAGAAGTTGGATCAATTGATATTCTTGTAAATAATGCAGGGATAATTAAGCGTGTTCCAATGATTGATATGAAGGCTAAGGACTTTAGAAAGGTTATAGATGTAGATTTAAATGCACCATTTATAGTATCTAAAGCTGTAATACCTACAATGATCAAAAAAGGACATGGCAAAATAATAAATATATGTTCTATGATGAGTGAACTTGGACGACAAACAGTTTCAGCTTATGCGGCTGCAAAAGGTGGGCTTAAGATGCTAACAAGAAATATTGCAGCTGAATATGGCGAATACAATATTCAATGTAATGGTATTGGACCGGGATATATAGCAACATCTCAAACTGCACCACTTAGAACTGAGGGGCATCCATTTAACAATTTTATTATATCAAAAACTCCAGCAGCACGTTGGGGAACAACAGATGATTTAGTAGGACCGGCTGTATTCTTAGCATCTGATGCATCAAATTTTGTAAATGGACATGTGTTATATGTCGACGGAGGAATACTCGCTAGTCTTGGAAAACAACCAGAATAAGATAGTGTTTATAGATCTATAATAGGAGAAAATATAAAATGAAAATTGCTTTAATTAACGAAAACAGCCAGGCAGAAAAAAACACCATTATATATGAAACATTAAAAAAAGTAGCGAAGCAAAAGGGCATGAAGTATTTAACTATTGAATATGTAGTAGTGAAAATAATGCACAATTAACATATGTTCAAAATGGTATTTTAGCAGCTATTCTTTTAAATTCAGGAGCAGCTGATTATGTAATAACAGGATGTGGTACTTGAGAAGGAGCAATGCTAGCATGTAATTCATTCCCTGGAGTAATATGTGGCCATGTAGAAGATCCATCAGATATATGTTTGCACAAATTAATGACGGAAATGCGATAGCAATGCCTTTTGCAAAAGGCTTTGGATGGGCGGCAGAATTAAATTTAGAAGATATCTTTGAAAGATTATTTAAAGGCGAAAGTGGTAAAGGGTATCCCAAGGAAAGAGTTGTTCCAGAACAAAAGAATAAAAAGATATTAGATGAAGTTAGAAAAGTTACATATAAAGATATAGTAACAATTCTAAAAGAAATCGATCAAGATCTATTAAAGGGAGCTATAGGCAGAGAAAAATTCAAAAAATACTTCTTTGATAATTGTAAATGTGAAAAAATAAAAGAAGTAATTACAAATGTATTAGAAAAATAATATAATTTAAACATTGAAGAACTGGAATCGGAGATTATTAATCTGGTTCTTTTTTGTATTTACTTTAGTTTTTTATCAAAATCTTATCAACATATATATTAGGTGATATAATTGCAAATTATGATATAGATTTAAAATAGTGGATATCACCTATTGTGTTTTGTATCTATCAGTAAGAACCTTCGACTAATTAATGAATTAGCCGGGGGTTTTATTATGTCTTAATTTAGTTATGCGTGTATTTAATATTTCTTACAATATCATTATGTGTATATTTAATGGAAATTAGGTTAATCATTATTTACAGAAGGTACTTTATTCAAAACACCTTTACTGTAAAAATTATTTGATTGTAATAGTAATAAATTAAGCAATTAAATATTTAAATACATTATAAAATAAATGACTAATGAAAGGATACAATAATATGAGAGAAATAATATTACATTGTTTTCAATGGAAAATTTCAGATATAATTAGAATTTTAGAAAAAGTAAAAGAGTGTGGATATACATCCATACAGGTTACTCCAGTTCAACCTTGTAAAAAAGGAGATGAATGGTGGACGTACTATCAACCATTATCGTTTAAAATAGGCAATAGAAGTGGAACAAAGCAAGAGTTAACAGAATTATGCTATAAAGCTAATAAGATAGGGATAAAAATCATCGTTGATGTGGTATTAAGGCATTTAGCGGGTGATGAAAGTGGAAAGCTGATACCGAGCCAAACCGTAGATCCAGAACTACGGGATAACCCTAAATTTTGGACCAACGCAGAAAATACAGTGGATTATGGCAATAGAAATGCAATCATTAATGGTGCTTTTGGATTACCAATGCTTAATTACAATGATTTAGATTTGCAAAACATTTATATAAAATTTTTAAGAGAACTTAAGAATTGTGGAGTTGGTGGGTTCAGAATTGACATGGGTAAGCATTTTGCATTAGAAAGTGAAGGAAGTTACTTTTGGACAAGGGTATTTGGTGAATTTGGAGAGATGTTCAACTATGCTGAATGTATTGAATCCAGTGAAGATTTATTAAATAGGTATACACCTTTTATCAATGTGTTGACTGATAGAGACGCAACTAACCAGAGCAGGATGGTTATTTATGTAATGTCTCATGATACCGAGGAAAGTTGGGGAGTTACTAAAAACATGGATGATAAGGTGATAACATTAAAATGGGAGTTATTATTAAAAAATCATAAGGAAAGCAATGTATTATTTTATGTTAGGGCATATTCAGATTTATGGAAAATGGAAAACATCAAAAATATTAATTTGGCAGGTTAGATGATTGCTAGAGACAATCAGCTTTTATAAAGCATTTGCAACTCTTAATTGTATAAAAATGATATGATGAGTTTATATTTTCGGACGTAAAGGGAAGGAAAAATTCACTTTTAAAACATCCTTAATAAATTATCATCACATCACTGAAACTAACTAAAGAGAGCTTAAAAAAATTCGCTTTTTTCTCCAGTATAATAAATAGCAAGTTGATGTAGCGCTCTTGTGCAAGCAACATATAGGAGATTCCTATCAAACTCACTGTTATAATTGTCTTTTGAGACGTTGTATACAAGTACTACATCAAATTCTAGACCTTTTGATACATAAGATGGAATAGCAAAGGTACCTTTTATACTTTCGGTGTCTTCTACATTCATCAATTTAATGTCAATTAATTTGGAAAGCTTTTTTTGAATTAATAGTGTTTCTTTTTCAGTTTTACAAATAACGGCAATAGATTCATAACCACGATTTCGGTAGTTATGAATATCTTTTGCTATAGCTTCATAAAGTAGCTGTTCATTATCTTTGAATACAATTCGTGGTTCTTCTTCATGCCTATCAAAGGATACAAACTCTTCTTTACTATTTAATATTTTCTGAGTAAAAGAATTAATTTCAATTGAGGATCTAAAGCTTTTATTCATAGAAAGTTTTAAACTTTTTTTCTTGTGCAGGATGCTTTCTATATCATTATATATAGATTTATCACCACGTTTTTCAAGAGTTTGATTAAAGTCACCTAATATAGTAAACTTAGCTCTAGAAAATAGGAGATTAAAAACTTCATATTGAAGTGGATAATAATCTTGAGCTTCATCAATGACAACTTGCTGTATATCTGAAAACTCACGATTACCGTTAAGCTTAAGTTTAATATATAAAAGGGCAGCATTATCCTCATAATTAATATAGCCTTTATTGATATTTTCGGTGGTATCTAATATCATTTGTTTAATATGCTTTGGTAGTACTAACCCCTTGGAAAGCTTTAGCATAAGTCCAGGTTTAGTGAAAAGCAATTTATATAAACTTGCGTAATCAACTTGAGTATACTTGTGAAGATGTTTCATTAACACATTAGCTTCTTTAATTGCCATTAATCGACTAAAAGATTTTATCTCAAGCTGGTGGTTAGCTGCATTTAGAACAATCTTCTCAATTTTTTTAAGTCTAGCTTTTCTTAAAGGGTGAATTTTATTGAGCATCATACTTTCAATCCTTTTAAGTATTTTTGATATTGGCATATCCATTTTACTGTTTAGAAAAAGATTATTTAACTGCTCTTTTGTTTTAATGATTTTCCCATCATAATATAAGTCTTCAAAATTGGTCAATTTATGTTCATAATATTCTATTAATCTATCTAAAATTAAAACAAAAGTTCTAGAACCTTTAAATTTAGTATTTTCCATTTTTATATTTAATGGTTGGTGATTATTATTAATTAAAGATTCAAGTTGCTCTTTTCTACTTTCAAATATAAACCTATTATCTAAGAAATTAACTACAATGTTGTCAAAAGTGGTTTCTTCTACGTTATCTTCACCTAATTCTGGCAAAACGCCAGAAATATATTTGCTAAAGACAGAACTTGGAGAAATTATAATAATATTATTGGAATGCAACCTTGATTCCATACCAACATAAAGCAAATACGCAATTCTATGTAGTGCTATAGAAGTTTTACCGCTTCCAGCCACTCCTTGTACAATTAAAAGTTCATTTTCAGTATCTCTAATAATTATATCCTGTTGTTTTTGAATGGTTTCAACAATGTTTTTCATTATTGGGGAAGAATTATGACTTAAAACATTTTGTAAGATTTCATCATTAATTGTTATGCTACTATCAAAAAAATATTGAAGTTTGGAATTTTTAATTTTATATTGTCTTTTGAGAACAATATCACCTGAAATTGTTCCAAGGGGGGCTTTGTATGAACCTTTGCCAATTTCACATTGATAAAACATACTTGAAATTGGTGAGCGCCAATCGTATATTAAAATTGAACTTGTATTTTTATCTATTAAATTATAAAGGCCAATATAAATTTGATCTGTATCATCATAATCATCTTCATTAAAATCAAATCTTCCAAAATAGGGTGAATCTAAAATCCTCGTATATTTTTTTATACGTTCTATTGTTTTCTCGTAATTATAATTATGACTATCAACTTCTGAAAGATGTTGAAGCATCTCTGGAATTTTATCAAAATCATTTGAAGAGTGAGCAGATTCTTGCCACATTTCTTTTCGTGAAGCAATAAGATTGCTTTTCCTAAAAGTTATATCATGGTTATCTTTATCTAATTCTTTCTTTAGAAAACCAAGTGTATTATCAAGATATAGTATTTCCTCTTGATTAATTAGATCATAATCGTTCATTTTTTTCGCACTCCTATCTATTATTATAAAAACTATTGACATTTGCATTTGTTATATGATATAATTAAAGCGATATATACAATGATATAGTTATTTTTAAAATGTATACAATTTATTATATATATAAATCGTGTTTAAGTAAAGCTTTTATTTTAATCTAGTGAGTAATTTAATAATATTGTAATATATTAAGAGCAGAAATGCTCTTTTTTTAATTCGTTCACAGTATATTTCAAACGAATATTTGTATTTAGAAATTTGATATTAAAACAAGGCAGGAGTAAAATTTGTTGATAGTTACAACATGATAATAAAATCCTATTGTTTGGGAAAAAACTATTGTTCTCTGCTTAGTACGTTACAAGTTGAATTATAATTCGTTTTGAAGCTAAACCTGATTCAGGTAGAACTATATTAGATATGAGTAAAAATGGTAGAAGATTTATGAATAGCAAATATTATGTCAGAAATTAATGAAGGTATCAATAATAAAAAGATAAATTAGGAACATTTAGAAAATTTAGTTGGAAAATCATTTGAACATGATATATTATAAAAGCTAATGTTGCTTGAAAGTTCAGCTTTCAAGCAACATTAGCTTTAAAATTTAAGCTCCTAAAGATATATTTTCTTTTTTTTCATCTTTAGCTTGATCTTTAACGAAAAATTTTACGAGCTTTTCTCCATATGGAAGGCAAAATTGTATGCAGGGACCAGTGAGTAGTGCAGATATTATTGTACCTATACCAAATACCCCACCGAGTGCAAAACCTATTATTAAAAAGGTAATATCTAATGCCATACGAATCCAACGATATTGAAAATTAGTTTTATCTTTTATTATAAATGGAACAATATCATTTGGAGCAACACCTATATTACTTGCTTTAAGTATAGAGAATCCAATCGCAATTAGAAAACATCCAAATACAACTAAAAGCATTTTAAAACCAATATTTAAAGATGCAATTGGAAAAAGTGAAACAGTTTTTACCCCAAGGTCAATAATGGGACCTACTCCAATTACACATATAATTGTTCCTATCTTTATACGAGTTCTTTCAACTAAAAGTATTATGCAAAACAATACAAATAAAATAATCATATTAGCATTCCCTGGTGTTTTATTTAACAAAAATGCTAATCCTTGAGTGAATAAAGTAAATGGATCAGAACCAATATTAGTTTTTAAAAATAAAGCTACTCCAAACTGGATTATACTCATTCCAGCAAAAAATAAAATTAATCTTTTAATTAAATTTAAGGTTTTAGTCATATTTTTCATCCTTTTTTTTATATTTTATAGTTGCGTACTATAATATTTCAAAATTTTCATTATAAACTAACAAAAACAGCAATTTTAATTATACAATGACATAAATTTTTAAGCAAGCATATATTATTTATGTCATTGTTTGCAGAAATTCATTGTTCATTTGGAATATTTATTGTATTGTAAGTAAATTGATTTTGATCAATCTATTGCTGAATTCAATTAGATTAAGTTTTATTAAAAAATTCTAAAGCATAAATAAAAGCGAAAAAACTGCATTGAAATCTTCAATACAGTTTTTAATTGTTAATTATTTATAGAATTCTCTAATGTAAGTTTTTTGACTTTCTTTCTATTTTGTGAACTTAACTTTAGAAATAACAATCCAAGGATTAACCACATGCCACCACTAAAAAAATTACTTATACTAGAATTACCAGCTGTAGTGTGAGTGCATGAAATTACAAAACCCATGATTATATTAATAAAACTTATCATAAATTCCAATGTCATAACAGTGTTGAATATTACGTTGATTCTCCTATAATGTATTACTTCAGATTCAATATCTGAGTAGATATTGAATGCACCTTCGGAGGTTTTCTTTCTAAGATATACCCAACGCATATATGATGTAATGTATTCTATACTTGTTTCTTTTAGAAAATCAATATAGGCAATACTTTTAGGATGAGATGGCATGTGTTCTAGAAGCACTACTGGTTATAATATATTTGATATAAGTAGGAGGGCATATTTAGACATCAGACATCTCTCTTGAAAAATAATATCTTTTATTATATGATATAAGTACAGGTTTAGAGGGGGTTATCGTATGCCAAGGAAAGAAAAAAACTTATCTCAAAGTGTCGCTGATGACATCCTTGCAATGATTAATATAGATAAAAAGTTTGTTATTGGAGATAAGTTACCAAATGAAAATGAACTCGCAAAACAGTTACAAGTAAGCAGAACTACATTACGTGAAGGTATTCGTATTTTAGTTACTCGTAATATACTTGTAATTAAAAGAGGAAAAGGTACATATGTGGCAAACCATGAGAAGCTTGAGGGGAATTTTGGATTAGAAGAGTTTTCTACATTTAAGACAAACATAAAAGATTTGTATGAAATGAGATTGATATTTGAACCTCAAAGTGCATTCATTGCAGCAAAACGTGCAACAGATAAGGAACTGGCAAGAATACTGCATTATGGTAAATTAGAAGAAAAAAATATATTAAACAATGTTGATCGTACTGAGGCGGAGCAGGCTTTTCATAAATCTATTGCAAAAGCAACTCATAATGAGTTTATGAATAAATTAATGCCTATACTTTATAAAGCTATTGATAAAGGCGTTATTTTATCATTAGAGAATAAAACTATAATTCAAGATACGCTTAATGATCACCATACTATTATGGAATTTTTAGAAGCTCGAGATGCAGAAGGGGCAAAAACAGCAATGAAACTCCATATTTTACGTGCAATACGAGGACTTGGAATAAATAATGAATAAAATTGAGTACTGATTTTTTCATTATAAGAGTTGGTATTTTTTTGTAAAAGAGCAGAAAAATATTGACAACAGACATCATACAACATACAATAAAAATATACAACAAGCTATTATAATATAAAAAGGTGGTTAGGTTATGAGAAGTGATGTAGTAACAAAAGGTACAGGCAGAGCACCTCAACGTGCACTTTTTAATGCATTAGGTTTTACAAAGGAAGAAATGGAAAGGCCTCTTATTGGTATTGTTAACTCAAAGAATGATATTGTACCAGGTCATATGAATTTAGATAAAATTGTAGAAGCTGTAAAAATTGGTGTAGCAATGGCAGGTGGAACTCCAATTGTTTTCCCTGCCATTGCTGTATGCGACGGAATTGCCATGGGACATCAAGGAATGAAGTATTCACTAGCTACAAGAGATTTAATTGCAGATTCTACTGAAGCTATGGCAATGGCACATGCTTTTGATGCACTAGTAATGGTACCTAATTGTGATAAAAATGTACCAGGACTCTTAATGGCAGCAGCGAGAGTTAATGTACCGACTATTTTTGTAAGTGGTGGACCTATGCTTGCGGGAAGAGTTGATGGATGTAAAACAAGTTTTTCAAGTATAGCAGAGGCAGTTGGTTCATTTAATGTTGGTAAAATTACAAAAGAAAAACTAGAAGAGTTTGAGAATAAAGGCTGTCCAACATGTGGTTCTTGCTCTGGTATGTATACTGCTAATAGTATGAATTGCTTAACTGAAGTTCTTGGAATGGCGCTTGGTGGCAATGGTACTATACCTGCAGTTTATTCTGAGAGAATAAGACTTGCAAAGCATGCTGGTATGAAAATTATGGAGTTATTAGACAAGAATATAAGACCAAGAGATATTATGACTGAAGATGCGTTTAAAAATGCGCTAACAATGGATATGGCTCTTGGATGTAGTACGAATAGTATGCTTCATTTACCAGCAATCGCACATGAAGTAGGCATTGAGTTAAATGTTGATATGGCAAATGCTATTAGCGATAAAACCCCCAATCTTTGTCATCTTGCACCTGCAGGACACACATATGTTGAAGATTTAAATGAAGCTGGTGGTGTTTATGCAGTTATGAATGAAATAAATAAATTGAATTTATTAAACACTAATTTGATTACATGTACAGGAAAAACAGTTGCACAAAACATTGAAGGGTGCGAAATCAAAGATACACAGGTTATTAGAACTATAACGAATCCTTATAGTACTACTGGTGGTATTTCTGTACTTAAGGGCAATCTTGCTCCAGATTCATGCGTTGTAAAACGCTCTGCAGTATCAAAAGAAATATTAAAACATCAAGGACCTGCAAGAGTATTTGAATGCGAAGAAGATGCTCTAAGTGCTATAAATTTAGATAAAATTATTGAAGGTGATGTCATTGTTATCCGATATGAAGGTCCAAAGGGTGGACCAGGCATGAGAGAAATGCTTAATCCAACCTCTGCAATTATGGGACGAGGGCTTGGTAATAGTGTTGCACTTATAACAGACGGACGATTTAGTGGCGCAACTAGAGGCGCTGCAATTGGGCATGTATCCCCGGAGGCAGCAGTTGGAGGCAATATTGCGTTAATTAAAGAGGGCGATATTATATCTATAGATATAGAGGCTAATTCTATTAATTTTGCAGTGAGTGAGGAAGAACTTAAAATAAGAAGAGCAAATTGGAAACCAAGACAACCTAAAATTACTACGGGCTATTTAGCAAGATATGCTGCATTAGTTTCATCAGGTAATAAGGGGGCAATTTTAGAAGTCCCTAGAACTTAATTTTATATAACATTTGGGAGAATGATAAATAATATTAAAATAGGCAAGTTCCAATGCAATTAAAAGATATAAGAACCTTGCCGATTTTGGTGAGGTTCTTATATCTTTTAATCAAATAATGTATATTTACATAAATCATCAGTAACCGTAGAGGGCATCTCTTATGATTAATAAATAAGTTATATCTAATTTTAAAAAAATATTATTCTACATTATTTAAATTACTAATAATATTATTTAATGAATCAATATTAGCTTGATGCTGGGTTATTATTGTATTTAAAAGTTGAGAGTTATTAGGATCAGCATTAGTAATTAATAATTCGTTAATAGTTTTTATGCCCGTATATTCACCTTGCAGTGCTTCTTTAAGAAAAGATGCAGTATCATTGGTGCCAATATGCTTTATATTTGAAATAGTTTCTGATATAACACCTTCAATACCTATACTATCTGGTGGATTACCGCCAATATTTTGTATTTTAGTAGAAATTTGAGAAGCGTGTTGTCTATGAGCTTGCTGTATTGTCTGCAACTGATTTTTAATATTTTCGTTATTGGCATGCTCAATTAATTCATCAAAAGTATTAATTGCTATATATTCACTTTCTAGAATGAAATTTAAGCTTTTAATATTTTCACTATGCATATTATCAACTCCTCTAATATTTATATTGCCCAATATAAGCAGTTTTATAAAAAATATAATAAAAAATTAGATAGAAAAAACTTACTATTTTAATTATAACTTGAAAAAAAAATCTATGGACTTTATAATTAAGGTATAGGATTAAAAGAAGGTGAAAAATGGGTACAATTAACGATTACTATAATCAGGTTATATGTAATATTAATGAAGGCATTATTGTTATAGACAAAAAAGGCATCATAAAAATAATTAATAATGCAGCAGAAAAAATGCTGAAAGTTGATGCAGAAAATAGTATTGGAAAATATATTTTAAATATATTTCCATATGGTGAGCTATTAAGTGTAATTAAGGATGGAGAAGAACAAGTAAATAAAGAAGAGGGAGAGTTTATTGTAACCCGCAAACCAATTATTCAAAAAGGGAATATTATAGGTGGACTTCAAATTATCAACAAAAAAGTGGATAATAAGCTATCAATGCGAGTGAAAGACACATATATATCACAAGCAAATAATCTAAATATAATTTTAAATACATTAAATGAATTTGTTGTTATTGTGGATGAGAATGGTATTATAACTATGATGAGTAATACATTTAAAGAATTTATCAATCGTAAAGACCCAGAGGGAAAACATGTAACTGAGGTTATTAAGAATACAAAATTACACATAGTTGCAAGGACTGGCGAAAAACAGTACGGTGAAATTCAAGAAGTAAGTGGGCATAAGATGATTTGCATGAGAGTGCCTATAATGAAAGATAATAAAATTATTGGGGCAATTGGAAAAGTAATGTTTAAGGACCTAAGCAACTTTAAAATATTAAGTAGTAAAATATATAATTTAGAAAAAGCGGTTGAAGAAAACAGGGAGGAATTAAGTACAGATCAAAAAGCGGTATATACTTTTAATAATATTGTAGGAAGCAGTCAAAAGAGTTTGAAAGTAATGGACCTTGCTATACGAGTAGCTAAAGTCGATTCAAACGTTTTAATTACTGGTGAAAGTGGAACTGGTAAAGAACTTTTTGCACATTCTATTCATAATGCGAGTAAAAGATTACTAAAGCCTTTTGTAAAAATCAATTGTGGAGCTATTCCAGCACAACTTTTTGAGTCGGAAATGTTTGGGTATGAAGAAGGAGCTTTTACTGGGGCTAAAAAATCAGGGAAGAAAGGCAAATTTGAATATGCAAATGGTGGAACTATATTATTGGATGAAATTGGTGATATGCCCATGAATATGCAAGTTAAACTTTTAAGAGTTATTCAAGAAAAAGAGCTTGTTAGGGTTGGGGGAAATGAGCCAATTAAAATTGATGTAAGAATTATAGCATCTACTAATAAGTCATTAGAACAGTTGATTAAAGATGGAAAGTTTCGGGAGGATTTGTATTATAGGTTGGATGTTATGCATTTAAAATTACCATCATTGAGAGAAAGAACAGAAGATATTGAGGAACTGTCAAATGAGCTTAGAATAAAAATATGTAAAAGATGTAATGTCTATTCTGAGGGTATTTCTAGGGAGGCCATTGATTTTCTAAAATCTTATAGTTGGCCTGGAAATATAAGACAACTTGAAAACGTAATAGAAAGAGCTATTAATTTACTTGATGATGATATTTGCATTATGCCAAAACATTTGCCAGAAAAAATAATTAAGGGTAAAACAAAAAAATACTTATTAGACAATAATTATTTGAAGGATGTTGTTGAAACAATTGAAAAAGATATTATTATGGAATGTTTAAAAGATACAAATGGAAATAAAAAAGAAACTGCAAAAAAATTGGGGCTTAGCAGAGCAGGGTTATATAAAAAACTGAACAGATATAATCTAACAAAACAAACAAATCTACAATAGTAAACATGTAAACTATGTTTACACACAAAGGTTTTTTATGAAAAATGGTTCTAGTATTTTAAATGAGAATTATAACAGAAACTAAATGTATAGGTATATCAATGCATTGAAAATACTTTAAGTGATTTATTTAACAAATAAGTTATAATATTAACAAGCTTAAATCAGATAAAGTTATGTAACCATTAGTGTAAACTTAGTTTACAGTACAAGCTATATTATGATTTGTAATAATTAAAGAGGACGTAATTGTAAGGTTTATAGGACTTTATAAACTTGGCATGAAAATTGCTACTATATATATACATAGGAAACAAAATCGAATGATAAATTCCTATTTTATTGGTTACAATACATTAGATAAATAAATTAATGGAGGGTTACAATATGAGAGAAGTAGTAATTGTAGGAGCAGCAAGAACAGCAATAGGAACTTTTGGTGGAGGATTATCAAAAGTATCAGCTGTAGAAATGGGAACTACTGTGGCTAAAGAAGCTATAAAAAGAGCTGGAATTAAACCAGAAATAGTAGAAGAAGCTATCATTGGTAACGTAATTCAAGCAGGACTTGGACAAAATGTTGCTAGACAAATAGCTATAAATGCAGGATTGGATGAATCATCTTCTGCACTAACAATAAATAAGGTATGTGGTTCAGGACTAAGAGCAGTAAGCTTGGCAGCACAGATTATAATGTGTGGAGATGCAGAAGTAGTTTTAGCTGGTGGAACTGAAAGCATGAGTAATGCTCCATATGTACTTCCAAACGAAAGATGGGGTAAAAGAATGGGAGACGGTAAAGTAGTTGATGCTATGATCAAAGACTCTCTTTGGGATGCGTTTAACGACTACCACATGGGAATAACTGCAGAAAACATTGCGGACAAATTTAATATTACTAGAGAACAACAAGATGAATTCTCTTTAAAAAGCCAACATAAAGCTGAAGCAGCAATAAAAGCAGGCAAATTTAAAGATGAGATTGTTCCAATAGTAATTCCTCAAAGAAAAGGTGATCCAATAACATTTGATACAGATGAAGGTCCTAGATTTGGAATAACTATGGACAAATTAACTAAATTAAAACCAGCATTTAAAAAGGGTGGTACAGTAACAGCAGGCAATGCATCAGGAATAAATGATGGTTCTGTTATGTTTATAGTTATGTCAAAAGATAAAGCTGATCAATTAGGACTTAAACCACTAGTTTCAATTAAATCTTATGCATCAGCAGGAGTAGATCCAAAAATAATGGGATACGGTCCAGTTCCAGCATCTAAAAAAGCTTTGAAAAAAGCAGGAATTACTGTAGCTGATTTAGATTTAGTAGAAGCTAACGAAGCATTTGCTTCTCAATCATTAGCAGTAGCTAAGGATTTAGGACTAAACCCAGAAATAGTAAATGTAAATGGTGGAGCTATAGCTTTAGGTCATCCAGTAGGAGCTTCAGGTGGAAGAATACTTATTACATTAATATATGAAATGATAAAGAGAGGTTCTAAAACTGGACTTGCTACATTATGTATAGGTGGCGGACAAGGAACTGCAATTGTAGTAGAAAGAAAATAGAACAATAGAACAATAGAAAAATTGGACCAGCAAAATATGCTGGCCTTTTTTTATTTAGTTTGAAAATGTGTAATTATTTTTTGATTTATAATATTATTTATATAATGTTAACTAAATAAGCAAGGGTATTTAAAATTTTTAGATGTTTTATTCTATATAGGGTGTGAAATTGAATATAATAATTATGTTACATAATACTAAGGAATAACTATATATATTATGTTATAATTATAAGGATAGGAGTGATATAGATGGTCAAAATAAAAAATGCTGTACCAAATATTTTTACCTTAAGTAATATGTCTTGTGGTATTATGTCTATACTTATGAGTTTTGATGGGAATTATAAATTGGCGGCAATATTTATTCTTTTAGCAGGAATATTTGATAGATATGATGGTAAAATAGCTAGAATGTTAAATGTAGAAAATGAATTAGGAAAAGAATTAGATTCATTATGTGATTTAGTATCATTTGGTGTTGCACCTTCAATATTAATATTTAACATATACAATTTTACGCAACTTGGGTATATTGGATACCTCATGGTTTTAGTTTTCCCAGTAGCAGGGGCATATAGGTTAGCAAAATATAATATTACAGATTTTGATGGTATTTACTCAGGAATACCTATAACTATTACGGGAACATTTTTAGCATTGTACGCTTTAATCATGTTTAACAAAGCTTCTGCAAGTAATTTAGGGCCTACTATGCTTATAATGGTTGTATTATCTTATTTAATGATAAGTAAATTAAGGTTTAAAAAGAAATAATAAAAACATTTATAATAAAATATTATATAAAATGCAATTATAACGTAACCTCACTTTACAGTGAGGTTTTTTTATCCTTAAATCTATAATAATATTCAGGCGTTTTTTCAGTAATAGGTCTGAATTTATAGCCTAAATTTCTATAATATTTTATAATCCCAGGAAGTGCTTTTACAGTGTTTTTGTTGTTAGAATTACAATGCATAAGAATTATAGCCATATTTTTATTTCCTTTAATAGTTTTTGAATTTGTAATAAGTTGTGAAACACTCAAATTAGGGTTTACGCCATCACATAAATTAACATTCCAATCATATATTTTAAAATTATTTTTATGAAGACTGTTTAATATAAAAGTGTTCAAACGTTTAGAACTTCCTCCTGGAAATCTAATAATATTGGAATTAAATCCAGTAATTTCTTCGATTTTATTAGAAGTCTTTTTCATTTCATCAATAAATTGATTTGTACTTCTATATATTTTTTTGAAATTATGACTGTAAGTATGAAGACCTAAGGCATGACCTTCATTGTATATCCTTTTAAGTATCAATTCTTTTCCTATAATTTCTTTACCTACTATGAAAAAAGTAGCTTTTACGTTCTCTTTTTTTAATACATCTAATAAAGCATCGGTTACAACGTAAGTTGGACCATCATCAAAAGTTAAATAAACATATTTTGGAGCGCTATAATCCTCAGAGTCTTTGAATGATGTTTTTATTGGATTAAAGGTCTGAATGTTTTTTTTAGAATCATTAATTGGAAAAATGCTTGCAAATAAAATACAAATAATAGTGACTACAAAAACAAATAAAATATTTTTTTTTCTAAAAATCATAATATCACTCACCTTTAGTTTTTGTCATTATTAGTGTACCCAAAGAAAAATGTATTAAAGCAAGATATATTAATATACAAAATTTACTTTAAATCAGATTATTGCAAAGGTAACTTATAATAAATTTGTATAGATGAATTTAACTTGGTTAAAATAGAAATGATTATATAATTGATAAAAGATTGACAATCAATGACGAATTTTTGTATAATTATGTTACTTAGTAAGTTTGAAATTTTGTAAATGAGCAAAAAAAAATAAAAATAAATTAGTGAATTATATTAAATAAAATAAAGATCAATTGCAATAACAAGTTGAACCAATTTGTATTTATGACTTAAATCGTTGAATTTACTTATGCTGCATAAATTATATCTAATTGTGCTTCGAATAGATCTTCA
>NZ_JAHLEC010000051.1 GCF_018861705.1 Clostridium psychrophilum
GTGAATTTAGTTGTGATGAATATAAATTCGACAAAAGGTGGGGGAATTCCTGTAAATATATGATTGTAAAGCCTTGAAGTCACTTGACTACAAGGTTATGCAATTAACTAAATATTATATAAATTTAAAAGGGGGAAATTAAAATTAATATGAACATAAGAAAAATCAAATTTAATAATATTCGTACCAAATTAATTATTAGCTTAATATCTATTTGTGTTATCCCATTAATTATATCAGGTTATGGTTCTTACTCTCAGTCAAAACTAATTCTTAGTAAAAAATTAACAGTAACAAGTACACAAACACTTTCAGAAATAAATGATGGGTTGTCTGATTACATAAATGGACTTTCTAACATGGTTTCAATGACATCAAACAATTATGACTTCATAAATGTGAATACTGGTGATAATTATAATTATGTACCTGGTATGTTGAAAAGTGTAAAAGAAAGTAACAAAGATATTCTTGATACATATTATGGAACGTCTTCTGGCAAGTTTTCAATGTATCCTTCCACAACAATGCCTTCTGGATATAATGCAACTTCAAGATCTTGGTACACACAAGCCTTAGAGCATAAGGGCCAAATTATAATAACGTTGCCATATAAAGATGTTGGAACTGGAAACACCGTTGTTGGAATTGCAAAAACAGTAGAGAAAAATGGACAAGTTATCGGTGTTGTAGGAATAGACTGTAAACTTACCACACTTGTACAACGAATGTCGACAAAGAAAGTAGGAACTACAGGATATGTATTTATCTCTGATATCAATGGTAATATTGTATCTCACCCACAAAAAAGCCTTATTGGTACTAATGCTGCTTCTAAATTGTTAATTTGGAATAAAGCTAAATCAGGAAACAAAGGATTTATTCAGTATAATTATAATGGTGATAAAAAGTTTGGAGTATATGCAACAAATAAAGTTACAGGTTGGAAATTGATTTCTACATTAAATGAAAGTGAACTGTCCAGTGATACAAATTCTATATTACATTCCACCTTCTTAATAATGTTAATTATGGGTTTAATTTCAGTAATAATGTCATTAATATTAAGTAAGGGAATAGACTATAATATTCGAAAATTAAAAGAGGTATTTGCTAAAGCTTCAAATGGAGACTTAACTGTATCTATCACAGCTTCAACGAAAGATGAATTCAAAGATTTGGCTACGTCATTTAACTCAATGATGAAAAATATGTCAGGTATCATGAACCGCGTTACAATTTCATCTAAAACAGTATCAGAAACCTCAACCACTCTTGCAAATATGTCTGACGAGGTAACCTCATCTATAACTGAAGTATCAAGTACTATAGAACAAGTTTCCATAGGTGCAACTGAGCAAGCTCAAAATGCTCAAGATGGTGCTTTAGCAATGAATGATTTATTAAACAGATTAGATAAAGTTAGCGTTAACTCCAATGAAATGTATAAGATCTCAAGTGATACTAAAAATTTAGGTTCTAAAGGACTATCCATGATAGATACTTTAATAGAAAAATCAAATAAAACTAAATTGTCCACTAAAGAGGTTGAGCATATAGTTCAAGATATGAACGAAAGCACTAAGCAAATAGATTCCATCTCCGAAACATTAGTAAACATTACAACTCAAACTAATCTTTTATCATTAAATGCAAGTATAGAATCTGCACGTGCAGGTGAATCTGGTAAGGGATTTGCAGTAGTTGCTGGAGAAATAAGAAAACTTTCTGAACAATCAAAAAGTTCAACAGAAGAGATAAAGAAAATTATATCAAGTATACAGAAGAAATCAGATGCAGCAGTAAGTGCTATTAAATCCACTAAAACCATAGTAAATGAACAGGACTTAGCGGTAAATCAAACCAAAAATATATTTAGTGAAATATTAAACTCAATAGAAGTAATGATTACTAAAGTTGATGAAGTAAAACTATCAATCATTGATATAAATGAAAAAAAACAATCTATAGTATCAGAGATTGAGAATATTTCTTCTATTTCAGAACAAACAGCCTCATCTTCGCAACAAGTAACCGCTTCAACAGAGGAAATCACAGCGACTATGGAAGAGTTCACAAAACACTCAATTAAACTTCAACTGTTAGCAGAACAGCTTGAAAGAGAAATAAGAGAATTTAAAATTAATTAGAATCCATTATACACAATATTTATTCTATGCAAATTAAGTATTCTTTATATAACAGAAGAATTATAACTTATGTGGATTAAAAGTAATATTAATCAATGTTCTTGTGTTTTTCAGCCAGGGCCTGTAAATAATTTTGTGTAAACGGAATAAAATGTACTCTTTCTTGGCAATAATTGAGATAAGTGATTATCAAAGATTGTAAGGAGGAGTATTTTTATGTCTAACATTTCAAAAGAAATTTTAAGGGATTATATTAATGAGCAGAAGTTCACAAGTCCAGATGAGGTTTTAATAGCTATGAAGAATATGTTTAGAGACGTTCTTCAGGAAACACTAGAGGCAGAAATGGATTCGGAACTCGGATATGACAAGTATGATATATCGGAAAAACAAACGTCAAACAGTAGAAATGGTTACTCTAAAAAGACTGTAAAATCTGAACTTGGAGCAATAGATCTCAATATACCAAGAGATAGGAAGGGTGAATTTGAGCCTAAAATACTGCCTAAATATCAAAGAAATATCAATGGTATCGAAGATAAAATAACAGCTCTTTATGCAACGGGAATGACTACAAGAGACATATCAGAACAAATTAAAAATCTATATGATGTTGATATTTCTGCCGAAATGGTATCAAATATAACAAACAGGATACTTCCTTTAGTTACAGAATGGCAAAACAGACCTCTCGAAAAAACATACTCATTTGTTTTTATGGATGCAATACATTTCAAAGTACGTGACGACAAACACATTGCAATTAAAGCAGCCTATGTTGTATTGGGTGTAAATATGGATGGTGAAAAAGAGGTGCTTGGCATATGGATTGGAGCAAATGAAAGTAGTAAGTTTTGGCTTTCAGTGCTTAATGACCTTAAAAACAGAGGTTTACAGAATGTATTAGTATTCTGTGTAGACGGGTTAAATGGGTTTAAGGAGGCTATAAGCGCTGTATATCCTTTTGCAAAGATACAACGTTGTATAATTCACCAATTAAGATCGAGTATGAAATATATACCATTTAAAGATAGAAAGTCATTTGCAAAGGATTTAAAAACTGTCTATGGTGCAATAAACGAGGATGATGCATATAAAAATTTAATTTCTGCAAAAGAAAAATGGAGTGACAAATATCCAAATGCAATAAAAAGTTGGGAAGATAATTGGGATAATCTTATAACATTCTTTGAATTTCCAGATTATATTCGTAGAATTATATATACTACAAATGCTATTGAAAGTCTAAATAGTCAATTTAGGAAAGTCACTAAGACGAAACTTATATTTCCAAATAATGAAAGCCTTATGAAAATGTTATATTTGGCCACCGAAAAGGTGAGTAAGAAGTGGAATAGAGTATACGCTAATTGGGATCTTGTTATTAGTCAACTTAATATACTATTTAGTGAAGTCTTAAATGGAGGGGCATAGTTTAGGGACTCCGCCCCAACCCCCTAAGAATTATAATTATAGTTTTCTGCATAACGATTTAAACGGGCCACCCGAAGGCTGCCCGTTCCTATACAAATCATCAATTGTAACATCAGCTGCATCTTATTACTCGATAAAACAATTATTTACCTAGTATATTAGAAAGCAAAAATGTAAATAATATACTTAAATGCAATGATAAGGTGACATCATTTATCAAACTAAATCAACGTCTTATTAAAATTACATAACTCAATTATTTTGCCTATAGAAAGAGAATACACAAAATAATTTACACCCTCTTCAGCCATAAAAATAACACTATAACTTACACTTTTATTGTAAGTCATAGTGTTATTTTATTTTATATATGCTCATATGCCTAGATTTATTAATAATAAAATTAGATATTTCAATATTAAAATAATCATCTATTTTAACAACCTTTTTTTGTCACACATTTATTCAATTACATTCATTCATTCTAACTCTACTATATTTATCTAATATAGATAGTCTAATGAAACTATTAAATTTAATTAAGCTTATAATGCTTTTATTTTATAGTGACATTTTAGAAATCACTAAAAAAATTTTAATGATTATAACTATGTTAAACGAAAGTTATCCACATTTGTTTCTAACTTAATGTTACTAATGTTGATAACTATGTTAATAACATTAACTTTTTTCTATTTTCAATCATCCATTAATTCTATTCTATATTATTTTTTACTTTTGGTGTTATTTTGTAACACAATAATTAATAATGCACTTGTCTTCCATTATAAAACATTGTTTACTGTTAAAACAAAATAATGCAATTTTCCTTTGGGTCAATACCTTATTCTTATTTTGTAAAAACTTTATTAGAATAATTATCACTTTTTTTTAATGCCCCACGAATGTAAATAATTAAAAATGATATAAACCCTGCACACGTATCTATCAAAACATCCCTAAATGCAGGTCCTCTTCCTGGAACAAACGCTTGATGAAACTCATCTGAACAAGCATATAAAAATAAAATAACTATAGCTACACTACAAACTTTAATATCTATATTTTTCTTTTTTCTTATAGCTCTATATAATAGAATATACAAAATAAAATATTCAGTGAAATGACCTGCCTTTCTAACTATGAAGTTGCTTAATGTTCCAAACATACTATTTAAATCTAACCCAAACAAATTAAATACATATATAACAAATTTGTTATTTTCATTTGACACTTTCGCAACTTGACTAGAGAAAATAAATATTAATACCATCCACCCCATAACCAAAACCCAATCTATATGTTTTTTTTTCATAAATACACTCCCTCAACTATTTCATAGATTTTTACAATAATACTTTGATTATGGTTTACTTCACTATACTTGTCAATGCATCTTCTTAGATATAAACTGATAATAAGTAACTCTAGATATGATACACCATATGGCCTAAGTTATTTAAATTGCTTCTGATCTGGATATATACATAAAATATAGAGGAACATTAAGAAAACACTCTACTTAATTATCTAAAGTGTTCTCTTAATATTCCTCTTCAACATAAATATTTTATTGATATCTAAATTTACTAATTTTCCTCATAAATAAATCTAAATTAATTTTATTTCAAATATTTTAGGCCATAGCTTCCCTGTTACAAAAATGTGATTATTAACTTTATCATATGCTATACCATTAAGCATCCCAGTGCCTTCATATTCTTTAGATTTTAATAATCCTTTAAAGTCTATCCATGCAATTACCTCACCACTATAAGGACAAATTCTAGCTATTTTATCACTTTTCCATACATTTGCATAAATTTCTCCTTGAATAAACTGCAATTCATTTAACCTTCTGACAGATCTAAATCCATCATGGACTTTAATACTATACATTTTTTTAAAGTTTATAGGATTTAAAAAATATATTTCATCTGTACCATCACTCATAATTAAGTACTCATGATTGTGAGTGATTCCACAACCTTTTGTATTATAGTAAAACTTATTAATTATTTTAAGACTATCTTTATCATAAACGAAACCGATATTAGACTCCCTGGTTAACTGAAAAATCTTATTATCATAAAGTGTAATTCCCTCGCCAAAATACTTATCTTCCAATTTGTATAATTGTAAAGTTTCGCTTGTTTTTAAATTTGTTTTACGTAAAGTTGATTTGTAGAATCCACCAGTACTTTCATACAATAAATTAGATTCATATAAAATTCCTTGCGTAAAAGCACTAGCATCGTGTGGATAAGTGTTTATAATATCATAGGAGTATCTTGGTATACTATTGAAATATATCATAACTCTCACTTCCCTATAGAATACATATTTATAATTATTATATGTATATTACAAGGATCTTGTTAATGGCACCATAAAATAGTTCATAATAATACTGCATCTTATTAAATCTAGTGCTTAATTATTCTAATTTTCATACTTATACTTAATTCTTATCCTAATAATTCAGGAGTTTGTACCTTGTCTGATCGTATTGCCTTTTTCATTATAGTAAGGTCTACTGTTTGATTATCTATATTAATACAGCAAGGATATTTAGTACCACATTGATTACATTCTATAAATTCTTTGAAGCAAGTCTGCTCTCTATTGTCAAATAGGAACGGAAGGTTCTCTAATTCTTCATCATCTATATTTGCGTTTGATGTATCTATCTTATATGTATAAAGATAAGTAGCTTCATGTTTTATTTCAAAGTTTTTGCTTTTGCATTTGGGGCATACTAATGATTCATTTATTTTCAAATTATAACTCCCTCTCTATTTTAATGTATTAATAATCTTTGTTTGCTTTTCCTATATATTACTATTAATAGACTTAGAGTTTTATAGTGTTTTTATACATTAAATGATAAACTAGTTATATGAAATTATTTTTTAATAAGTAATGTAACGTTTTATGTTAAAACTTTTATATAGATAATATTGTATTTTCACACCTATATCATAGCAAACTATAGATGTAGACAAAGATTGGGGGTTAAACTTTGGTTAATACTAAAAAACAAATAAATGCATCTATTCTACAATCAGATAATTTTTTTAAGAATATATTTGTTCCCATAAATAAACGGCAGGGATTTATTAGATCGAAATCACCTAAAATACCTATTTATTTTTATAGATATATTGGCATGTTGGAAAATGAAGGGACTTATTATGATAGTCTACACAAATTGAATGATGAACTTGCTTCACTAGGAGACTTATACCTAAGCTTCAGCTCAGGCATACCGATTAATATTTTATCCACCAGCATAACAAAAATACCTTGGGATGCTCTTCTTAGTTCTAATCTAATTAAAAGAAATTCTTTAATTAATGCTCTTAGAACAAATGGACTACTTCCAAATCTTAATAATAGCTTCTTTAATGATTATATAGAAAATGCCTTAGATAAAACCATAACTCTTTATTTGGAAAATAAACATAATGCTTCTGAAACCGTAATTAAAAATTTTGCTGTTAAACTTTTAGGCTGGGTTAGCAAATACGTTCCGAAATTATTTAATAACACAAATTACAATTTAAACAATGAAAAAGATATTATTAACCCTAAAGTGCTTTTTTATGGTGAAATAAAGAATCATGAAATATATTTTTTAATATTTTTATCTAAATTAGGATGTGATGTATTATATATAAATTCACAATCTGATATGGATTTCTTGAAAATCGATTTAGCTAATAAATATTCAAGACTTATAACATTACCTAAATCAAAACCTTTATTGCCACTTAATTTTGAAATAGCTAATAATTATGAAACAGTTAATAGAGAAGATAAAGTTAATACTAAAATTAGTACCGATGAAGTTAAAAAAAATATTATCCCAAACAAAACTAATAATATAAAGGATGATATATCAACTCCATCTTTGTTCTATAAAGACTGTATAAACACTATGCTTAAAAACAGCATAAATATATTTGATGATGTGCTCATTCCTGTCAATAAGAGAATTGGGTTTACAGGTGGCTCCATTCCCTTTATACCTATATATTTTTATAGATATATAGGTATAAATCAAAGTGAAAATAATTATTATAATGATTTATTTAGATTAGACAAAAAGTTTAATCTCTTAGATAGTTTATATTTAAGATTTACAGGCTCTATCCCTATGATTTCTAACTCTAAGTTAATTACAAGCACCCTAAATATATGGCAATATATTGATCCTTTTGATGTTTCTTTAACTAGTAAGCTCGCTACATTACTTATGGAACACAAAATATTCCCTACGATCAACCATACATTAAATTGTTCTATGGCAAATAGCTTTAGTTATATATTAGATATATACTGCAAAGAAGAAAATAATTTGAATCTATCTAAAGTTAGAAATTTCACTTTAAAATTACTTTCTTGGATTTATGACTTTGTTCCAAACCTTATGAAAAACTTTGACTTTCAAGATATTTCATCTATTGAAATGTTTAATCCTAAAGTTTTATATTATGGTGATATAAAAAAGCATGAACTTTTATTTTTAATTTTTTTATCAAGATTAGGTTGTGATATTGTATATATAAATTCCCAAATTGATATGGTTTTAGACCTTACAACCTCTAGCGAAATATTTTCTAAAAGCTTTGAACTTCCATTTAAAGCTCCATTAAAAGAATTTCCAAAAGAAGAATTGCTTGTAAGGCAAGAAACTATTGCCCTAAAAGCATCAAGAGAATTGTCTACTGCTCTTTATACCGATGACGATGGATTTTATAAACCTTGGCAATTTGAAGAATACAAAACCATTCCTATTACACTAAAAACTACCTATTATGAGCTAAAAAGTTTATGGAATGAACCTTCTAGTTTACGTACAGGATTCAAAGTAGAGAATGAAACTGTACATATGCCTAACTTATTTGCAAAAATAAGCGGTGTTCACAGCGATTTGAATTTATATTGGAAAGATGTTTCTTGTTTAAAATCATCAGATAATACATTATTTATGAATAAAATTCCATTTACCAATGTTACTTATAGCAAAACTGATTTATACTCCTTAGCCTTTGTACTTGATAATAATGGTTTAGTTGATAAACAAAAGCTAATTAATCATAACTGTTATAAATTTTCTCATTTAAAAACTTCCCTTCAACATATTATGTTGGAAAAGATAAATTATTTGATGCAATCTGATATGTTAATGAAAACTATAGACAAAGAATTCAAATTAAAAATTTTAATGACTATATTAGATATAGACAAGAATATACTACAGCTAATTCAGCAGTATGATTATCCTTCTAAAATACCAAAGATTGTTATTTATGATAATAACGAAAATACTTTTAGTGATGAAGATTCCATTATTTTGTGTTTTTTAAATTTATTTGGATTTGACATTACCATTTTAACTCCAACCGGCTATAATAACATAGAAGAAAAAATTCATACGAAGTTTTACGACACTCATAGATTAGAAAATGTTGATTTTAATTTACCATTACCTAATTTAAATGATGAGAAAAAATATAGCGACTCAAAAGTTAAACATTTTTTATCTAATGTTTTTAATCATAGATAGTATATAGAAACAAATAAAGGGGCTACATTAATAACTCCTCTATTTGTTTCTATATTTAATTGTCCTATGAATACATTTAAATTGTTTCTATTCCATAGTTATTACACATTGCCTCTAGTCCACCACTAAATCCACTTCCTATGCAATTAATTTTCCACTCATTTTTATATCTATATAATTCTGCAACGACTATAGCTGTCTCCTTAGACAAATTTTCATTGAAATTATAACTTAAAATTTCCTGTTTAGTGTCAGCCGCTATAATTCTAAAATATCCCTCTGATAATTGGGCAAAATTTTGATGCCTTTCATTTGCTTCATATATAGTCGCCGTGAATGCTAATTTTTGTATTCTAGGTGGTATTAAATTTAAATCTAATTGTATGCATTCATCATACGCTTCTTTAAGATATGTATTATGATCTTCTTTAATAGATACCCCACCACAAGTACTCTTCGCATTTTCATAAAATATAAAATCTTTCTCTGCTGTTTTATCATTTATATCTACCATAAATATTGATGCATCTATATCAAATTCATTATTACCATTTAAAATAGTTTTATAATCTAGTGTTAATAACAATTTAGATATGTTTTTACAATTCTGATTTAAGCTCAATTTTTGACCCTTACGAAGTTTAATGCTCTTCGTGACATCCACAAGATTCGTTTTAGTCACATTTCTATTTGCGTTTAATTGTTCATTTGTATTTTGCTTGTATTGTTGAATTGTTGTCTGGTCTAATACTAGTTTCAACAATTAATTTTCCGTATTGTTTTCTCTCGGATGATATTTTATTATAACTATTTTTTATAATTATAGACATAAATACCTACCCCCTAATCTATTGCGACCTTAAGTCCTGAAGCTCTCTCACTTGGCTGAATAATTACAGTTTCACCCTGAGAATTAAATTCTAACATATAGGATTCACCAGAAGTCTGTCCAAGGAAAGTCTTCCAATTTACATCAGTTTTAAAATGAGGATCTGGGCCTGTCCAACATACTACTGCATCAGGATCTACAGTGCAAGGTGACTCTAGAATAATTGGATTTCCATTCGTAGTTATAGCTACCTCTGCATTAACAGCTGTGGCTGTTAGATTTGATGTAAACATGCCCTTTTGAGATATTACACCTGAGCCCATAAACCTAACTCCATATTTACATTTCTGCGTAAACGCGAGCAAATTTTCTCCTTCGACCCCTATGCTCTGACCCGCTTGTAATGAGATTATACTAATATGTTGCGCTTTGTTTGCCATATAATAGCTCCCATTTCCATTTGCCTTCATAATAGGCACATTCTCTCCCGTAAGCTTTCTGACAGCTAGATTCATAACGGATTTAAATACACTTTTTGTATTGTTAGTATCCAATAGTATTTTTTCTTGAGTAAAACTACCCTTATATGCGACCATAGCACCTACTTTTACAAAAAAATATCCTTCTCCTTCTGCAATACAAGTAAGCTCTTGATGATTTTTAAAGTTAAACATACCTGTTTACCCCATTCTCATTTCAATTTACTAAACATTAAATTATATATTGAATAACACCTTTTTATTTTGCGTTTCAAAATTCTATGTACATAGTATATCATAATATTGTTACTAATTTTATAAATGATATATTAAGTCATCTCCTGCGAATCTACAATAAATATTCAATATTTAGTAATTACTGTGTGTAATATGCAATTGTATATAGATCTATGTTATAATTGTGTATTGCGATCAGTATCAGTTGTTATCTTAGACTTACTGATCAATTAACTTTACTAAATGGGGGACAATTATGCGATATTTTGATAATAGTAATTTAAAAGATCTTTTCTTTAAGAGTCCTTCTACCTATGGACTATTTTCTTCAAAAGAAGATTTATCTTATGCTTTGGGTGCATGTCTATATATGCCTGGCTCGCGGGAACATTTACTAGAAGACATACTCTTCAATAAAAAAATTGGTGCTAATACAATTGCTCTTTGCATAGAAGATGCTGTTTCCTCAAACCAAGTTATACAAGCTGAAAATAACATCATTAATTTATTTATTAAAATAAATCGTCTTTTAATAGCTGATGCTTCTTTTATCGATACGTTACCTCTTCTTTTTATTAGAGTCCGTAACATTAATCAGCTTCAAAAATTACTCACTAAATCTAAACTAGTGGGCCTATGTGGTTTTATTTTTCCTAAATTTGATTCTTTAAATGGAGAAAAGTACTTTTCTATTCTAAAAGATTACAATATATCTAACAAAAGGGCCTTATATGGAATGCCAATCCTTGAAACTCCAAGTATTATTCATAAAGAAACTCGAATAAATGAACTTATTAGAATAAAACATATTATAGATAATTATAAGGAATACGTTCTAAACATTAGAATAGGTGGGACAGATTTTTCTGGATTATATAGTCTTCGTCGTAGCATTAACTTCACGGTATACGATCTAACTGTAATAAGGGACTGTATTAGTGATATAATAAATATCTTTAAACGTGATAGTTATGTTATCTCTGGAGTGGTTTATGAATATTATAGCAAAATATTAGCTATTCATAATAATGCTCTAATAAAAGAAATTTTTCTAGATAAAAGCAATGGTTTAACTGGCAAAACAGTTATACATCCAACACAAGTAAATATCGTTAATTCACTTATGGTTGTTTCTAAAGAAGATTACACAGATGCTAACACTATTATTAATTCATCACTTGATGGCGTAATAAAAAGTAATTACTCTAATAAAATGAATGAGATAAAACCTCATGAAAAATGGGCTAAAGAAATATTGTCAAAAGCTAAAATAATGGGGGTATATGAAGATGGAGAATCTTACGAAGGATTATTACAAAGGACCAATTCATTACAATATAGATAATAGCCTACAAATATCACTTAATATAAAAGAGAATAAATGTAGAATCCCAGCATCATCACTTTTTACAATGTCCGCTAGAGAAAACAAAAAAAGAGACTTTTTATTTGTAAGCAAAGTTATAGGTAAACATATACCAATGCATCCAGATGCATTAAAAATCATTGGAGGAATACTCGCTCGAGTCTGGATTAATGAAAGAGAGCTTTCTCAAAACTATTCTACTACTGAACTAGTTAACACACTTATTACTTTAAATGCATCTTCTAACATAAATAACTTACACAATATTTTAGGTTCACCCATTAAATTAAAAAATAAAACTCTTTTTATAGGATTTGCTGAAACTGCAACTGGACTTGCTCAATCTATATTTCAAAACTTTACAAATGCAACCTATATACATACTACTCGTGAGAAAATAACTTCTATAAAACCTGCTTTATTTTTTAAAGAAGAACATTCTCATGCTGTTGAGCATTTACTCTTTCCTTATGAGAAAAATTTTTTTAACAAATTTGATGATATCGTTTTAATAGATGATGAGCTTACTACAGGTAAATCTGCGCTAAATTTAATAAGATGTCTTCCAGGAAAATGTTTTGGAATTCTATCTATTTTAGACTGGCGAAATGCTGATAATCTTAAAATGTTTAAAGATGAGACTAGCATAGATGTTAAGGTATGTTCTTTGTTAAAAGGAGATATTAAATGTACTAAATCAAAAGATATTATTAGTGATAATATAATTATAGCCCCACTTTCCACTAGTTCTATCCCCTGCAAAGAGTTTGTCTTCCCAATAGAGGATAGCATTGATGGGTATAACAAGTCCACTGGAAGATTTGGAATTGACTCACAAGATAATGTTAGAATTGAGAAATCAATAAATTCTATATCAAAAACATTAAAAAAAGAAAGAACTTCTGGGAATTGTCTTTGCCTAGGAACTGGTGAATTTATATATTTACCTTGTAGTATAAGCTCAAAACTTGGTACAAATATTTATTTTCAATCTACCACAAGAAGTCCTGTTCATTCAAGGGATATACAATTCTATGGAAATAGGAATAAAGTTTCCTTTCAAAATCCAGAGGATGACACTATAACTAATTACCTTTACAATATACCTGATAATTTCTATAATCAAGTATATCTATTCTCTGAAAAACCATTATTAAAAGAAAAAAAAGAGGAACTTAACAAAATTTTTTCTTACTTTCATGTAAAATCTATTATATTCGTATGCTGGAAGGGCTAATACATTAATCTCCTTTAATCTCCTTTTAAAATATCTATAATAATTTTACTAATATTATAAAAAGGGTGTGTAAATAAATGAATGAATATGTTTTCTCAGGCAGCTATCCTAAAGATGATGTTACATTTCTTCTTAAGGATATATCAAACCTTATAGTAGAACAAGATAATGAATTTAGAGAGAATGCTATTCAAAGTGGTATTCATTATTCAGAAATGTTACCAATAGAATATACTCCCTCAAAAGAATACATGGATATTTTCTATAATACCCTCCAACAATCAAAAGATAAAATAGCAACTCTTGTAGCCATCTTAAGCGATAAAATTATTAAAGCACGTGGTAAGAATATCATTCTAGTTTCGCTTGCAAGGGCTGGTACCCCTATTGGCATTTTGATTAAAAAATATATACAGTTCAAGTATAATATATTACTTCCTCATTACAGCATTTCTATAATACGGGATAAAGGCATAGATAAAAATGCTATTAATTATATATTAAAGAACCACCCCTCCTTAACAATTCAATTTATTGATGGTTGGACAGGCAAAGGTGTTATTCAGCATACATTAATAAAAGCTTGCAAAGAATATCTTGATGAATTTAATATAACTTTAGACCCAAACTTAGCTGTATTATCTGATCCTGCTTATTGTACACATATTTATGGAACACGAGAAGATTTCTTAATACCAAGTGCCTGCCTCAATTCTACAGTTTCAGGACTTGTAAGTAGAACTGTTCTTAATGATAAATATATATCTAGTAAGGATTTCCATGGTACAAAATATTATAAAGAGTTGCTACCTGTAGATGTTTCAAATTTCTATATAGACCAAATATGTGAATGCTTTAGTAACATTGATAAAAATCATGTGGGAGATTTATCAAATGACGTAGATACTAGAGAAATCGCAGTGGACATTGAATTTAATGATAATACCTTAAACTGCAAAGGACTTCGCGACATTGAAAGCATTAAACACAAATTTAACATCAATAATATTAATCTCATAAAACCAGGAGTTGGAGAAACCACGCGAGTACTTTTAAGACGAATACCTTGGAAAATACTCGTTGATTCATTTAAAAATCCAAATTTAAAACATATTCTAACTTTAGCTAAGGAAAAAGATATCCCTGTAGAAATATATACTGATATGTGTTATTCTTGCTGTGGCATTATAAAAGCTAAAGAAAAAGAAGATATGTAACCATTTTATAAAGGATGTGTTTTTATGATATTTGCCTCCGACCTTGATAGTACACTTATATACTCATCAACACACTGCACCCTAATTAATGAGAAAAACCTTATTCCAGTGGATTCCTATAACAATAATATGTGTAGTTTTATTACTAAATCCATACAGGATACACTAAATCATATAAATGAATCTATGCTTTTTATTCCCGTTACTACAAGATCTATAAAACAATACAAAAGGATGTCCTACTTTTATGACGTAATAAAACCTAAATATGCAGTTGTAGCAAATGGTGGTATTATACTTAAGAATGGCATAGAACTCAAGGCTTGGTCTGATATAAGTAATAATAAAATTAATAAGGTTATAAGTATCCAAGATATGATAAAATTATGTAGTTTCTTTTTAGAAAAGGATTTTGTCTTATCATATAAAACTTGTGAAAATTTGTTTATATATTCTATAATTGATGAGGTAAAATTAAATAGTTCAATATTAGATGGCACAATAGATTTAAATTATTTTAATTTATTACGTTCATTCTGTAACAGATATAAATACAATGTTTCAAGACAAGGGAAAAAAGTTTATATAGTACCTAATTGTATAAATAAATATGATCCTATAAATTATATAATGAAAATAGAGAACATTAATATTTTCATTGCAGCTGGTGATTCTCTTCTCGACTATCCTATGATTAAGCATTCCAATTATGGAATAGTACCATCTCATGGTGAATTATTACAAACACTTAGAGATAAAAAACTCCAAGACACTATTTATGTTACAAAAGAAACTGGTATATTTGCAGGTGAAGAGATATTAAGTAAAGTTCATCAAAAATATCACGAAATAAAAAACATTATTTAATATAAAAAAATTCACACTGCTGATTACAATCAACAGTGTGAATTTATTAAATCTACCAGAACCTATAAGTTATTAAGCTACCATTTTTTCGTCTGATTCTGATTCTATTTTTTTATTTTTTTTTATAAAAGGTTTTATGATAAGTTTTACAACCTCATTTACTACTATTACAAATAAAGATACTACAATTACCTTTAACCACATAGTAACACTTAAGGACACTGCATTAAAGAATTTTGAAAATACTTCAGTTATAATTATTTGTACTACCGCAGTAATTGATATTATCTTTAAGAATATAGTGTTCTTTGTAATGTTAGGAAATATGCTATCCGTTCCAAACTCTCTACAATTAAAAGCATTAAATAATGCGCTAAAAGCAAATAATGCGAATAATACTGTCTGCATTTCGTTTGGCCCTGTTACACCATCTTTTGGGAAACCAGTTCCTAATATATCAAATTTCATTTGAGCCATAAGAAGAGCTGTTATATATATAGAATTTGCTAACATACTCTTTAACATTTGTTTAGTTATAATGCTGGCATTTCTATTGGTTGGTTTTCTATTTAAAACTGCATTTCTTACTGGTTCAAGTCCTAGTGATAGTGCAGGTGGACCATCCATTATAATGTTTACCCACAACAGTTGTATTGTAGTAAACGGCATTTGGAAATCAAATATTACAGATAAAATTGCTGTTAAAAATGCAATTATATTTACAGTTATCTGAAATTGAATAAATCTTTGGAAGTTCTCGTAAATACCTCTTCCCCACTTAATTCCCTTTACAATAGTTCCAAAACTATCATCTGTTAAAATTATGTCTGCTGCATTTTTACTAACCTCAGTACCAGCTATACCCATTGCAATACCAACATCTGCTTTAGTAAGTGCTGGTGCATCATTTATTCCATCTCCCGTTACTGCCACTACTTCACCATTTTTTTGAAGAGCTTCAACTATTCTCATTTTTGTATCGGGTTTTGAACGTGCAACTATTGATATAGTAGATATTTCATCTTTTAATTCGTCATCTGTTAATGTATCTATATAAGTAGCCTCTACCGCCCTATATTTACCATTAAGTAATCCTAGTTCTTTTCCAATAGCAATAGCCGTATTAATGTTGTCACCTGTAAGCATTTTCGTAGAAACTCCTGCTTTACTCGCAGTTTCAACGGCTTCCTTAACATCAAGTCTTAATGGATCTCTTATTCCTACGAATCCTGTAAATACTAGGTCATTTTCAAGAGTACCTTGCTCCGATGCCATAGCTACTTCTTCACTTATATTTCTGTATGCAAACCCAAGAACTCTCATTGATTTTGTCTCAAGTTTTTTAATTTCGCTTAGTATCTCAACACGCCTAGCTTCATCTAATTCTATTTCATTGCAATTAACATGCTCATATTTACACAATTTTAAAATGATTTCAGGTGCTCCCTTTGTTAATACTGTAGCACCCTCTTCCTCATTTACAACTGTACTCATTCTCTTACGCTTTGAACTAAATGGAATTTGATGAGCTATATTAGCATCTTGTCTTTCTTGTACATAGTCACAATCATCATTATATAAAAGGAGGGCACACTCTGTTGCACTTCCTAAATATTTGATATCACCATCATCATCATTCTTTTCAATATCTGCAGTTGAATTAACAATACAGTTATCTATAAAATAATTATTCCTATCACTTAATTCATTTCTGCCTTTAAACTTACCATTTAAATAAACTTTTTTAACTGTCATTCTATTTTGAGTAAGTGTACCTGTTTTATCTGAACATATTACACTTACTGATCCTATAGTTTCGCATGCTTCCTTTTTAGTGACAAGTGCATTAATGTTAGCCATTTTCTGCATAGTTATTGCAAGTGTCATATTTATCATTGTTGGAAGACCTTCTGGAACTGCTGCAACAATTAAAGCAACGCACACAACAAATGCAGTCTTTATTGGTCCAATTGATTCTAAAAATGCAACTATACTAGATGTATCGGTTGATATAGCATTAGCCCTTAACAATTTAGCAATTATAATTACAAAAAGTAACGCAGCAATGGCGCTTGATATCTTTGAAATCTTACCACCTAAATCTCCTAATTTTGCCTGAAGAGGTGTTGCTAAATCACCTTTTTGAAGATTTTTAGCTATTTCTCCCATTTGAGAACTATCACCAGTCGAAGTCACAACAAACCTACCTCTACCAGACGCAATAAGCGTCCCTCCAAAAATCATATTTAATTGTTTTGCTGGAATTGGATCTTGAACAATAATTTTATCTTTAGATTGTATGTTTTCCATATCTATAATCAATTGTGCATCTTTACTTACATCCTCTGATTCTCCTGTAAGCATGTCCTCTCTAACCAATAAATCTAAAGTGCTTATAAGTCTTCCATCTGCCGGTACCATGTCCCCCGTTTCAATTGAGACTATATCCCCAGGTACTAGATCACTCTTATTTACTTGAACAATTTTGCCATTACGTAGTACTTTTACCTCTATATCTTCCGTCATTTTTGAAAGCGCATCTGCAGCTTTCTGTGATTTTCCTTCTGTGAAAATTCCTATACCAATTCCTATTGCTACTGCACATACTATACCAATAGCATCACTAAATTCTCCTACTAATGCACTAATTAATGCCGCCACTAAAAGTATCATCATCATAGGTTCAGTAATTGCTTCCTTAATACTATCCCATATTGATCCTTTTTCCTGTATAGTAAATTCATTAGCGCCATATTTTTCTAGTCTTTCTTTAATCTCAGAACTCGATAATCCTTTGTTACTATCAACCTTAAGACTGTTTAGTACTTTTGAGCTCTGTTCTTTAAAATATTTCATATAGTCCACCTTTCTGTAATTTGTATGATTATTCTATTAATTTAAAATGTAGAAAATGATAAAATTCTCATTTTCTACACCCTAGTTTGTTTTTTCCTATAAATGTATAGATATCTTATAATATACTTAAAACTATTATTCTATTGATATTTCTTTACCATTTCATTTAGTCCATTTGATGTATCTGCTTCTCCTACTGCTGTAAATTTCCATTCACCACTATTACGATATATCTCTGCAACATATAATCCGGTTTTACCTGAATATTCTTCAGTTAAATTAAAACGGAGCATTTCTTTATTATCAGTTAAATTAACTAAGCGTATAAAAGCGTTTTGTATCATACCAAAATGTTGTTTACGTTGAACTGCTGCATAGATGTTAACCACAAAAACCAACTTAGCAATATTCTTAGGTATTGCAGATAAGTCAACCATTATTTGTTCATCATCACCATCACCGTCGCCAGTAAGATTGTCTCCCATATGCTGAATACTACCACACTTGCTTTTTAGGTTTCCGAAATAAACCATATTTCCTTTTCCTTTAAGTTTATCATTTTCATCAAGCATTAATACTGAAGCATCACAATCTATTGATGCTTGTTTAGTTGCAAATAATCCTCCAAGTAACCCCTTATGTGATTGCTCAACTGGATCCCATCCAAGTCCCACCATCGTCTTCTTTAAACCAGGATTATCCTTCGTAAGATTAACTCTTTGACCCTTTTGTAAATTTATTCCCATTTTATCCATCTCCTTTAAATATCTAGTACGTCTTCTTGTACACTATTTAATTTTGTATGTATAACTCTCTATGCATCAAGACCATAATTCTTACAAAGAGCTGCTAATCCTCCTTGAAATCCACTTCCTGTTGCACTAAATTTCCATTCGCCATTATTACGATATATCTCACAAAAAACTAATGCAGTTTCTATTGAAAAATCTTCTGATAAATCATATCTTAAAATTTCTTCATTAGTTTCCTCATTTACTACTCTAACAAATGCATTTGAAATTTGGCCAAAATTTTGAGCACGAGCTATTGCATCATCTATAGTTACTGTTATTGCTATTTTATCAATATCTGCTGGTATTTTAGAGAATTCAACAATTATTTGCTCATCATCTCCATCTCCTTCTCCAGTCCTGTTATCACCAGTATGTATAACCGCACCTGTAGAATGTTCTAAATTATTATAAAAGATGAAATCTAAATCATTATTAGTTTTCCCATTTGCTCCAACTAAAAAAGCCGAAGCATCTAAATCAAAATCTCCTCCGCCTGAATATTTGTTAGTATCCCACCCAAGACCTATAACTGCCTTCTTCAAACTTGGATTACTTTTGGTTAAATCAATTTTTTGACCTTTACTTAAATTAATTGTCATAATATTGCCTCCTAGTTAATTCATAAGTTTCTATGCTGTTAATCATCATCTTCAATGTTGCAACCATAATCTTTAATTCGCTAATCTACACTTATACCAAAATTACTACAAAGTGCAGTTAGTCCACCCTCAAATCCACTTCCTATTGCACTAAACTTCCATTCTCCTTTATTGCGATAAAGTTCAGCTACGACTACTGCTGTTTCAATACTATAATCTTCACTTAAATCATATCTTATTAATTCATCATTATTGTTTTCATCTATAATTCTAATAAATGCATTGGAAACTTGTCCAAAATTTTGACATCTTTCAATTGCATCATGAATAGTTACAGTAAAATTTACTTTTTCAATGTTTGCTGGAACTTTACTTAATTCAATTCTAATTTGTTCATCATCGCCATCACCATCACCAGTTTTGTTATCTCCTAAATGTGTTACAGATCCTGCTGAGTCCTTTGGGTTATTATAAAATATAAAATCACTATCAGAAGTTACTTTACCATTTGATCCCACTAAAAAAGCCGCTGCATCTAGATCAAAAGAAGCTCCCCCATCATATTTGTTAGTATCCCACCCCAGCCCTACAATAACATTAATAAGTCCTGGATTACTTTTAGTTAAGTCTACCTTTTGACCTTTCTTTAAACTAATTGCCATAATACACTCCTCCTCGAAAACATTTATGTAACTATATTAAAATCAAATAAAGTATTATTAGTGCTCAAATATTATATTCTATATATAAAAACAAAAACATATTATAAATCATTTCCAAAAAATCAAGCAATAAACATTTTAAATGTAAATCTATAAAAAAAAACTTTATCTTAGTTTAAATTACATAGTATAATTAAACTCTAATAAAGTAAAAATATCTATTATAAGTATAACATCATTACCTTATAAATGCTAGATTATGCGACTAAAACTAGTTTACTTAATTGTATATTTTTAGTGAACATATAACTATTTATATACTTGTACTACGTAATAACAAAATTTATTGCAAATGTTTAACATTCAAAATAAAGCCCTCAATTAATTATTATTTCTTCTAATATATTTATTTATTTTAATAATATGGTGATTTGCATAGCAACTACCATATAATATATACTGTAACAATAATATTGAATGGATGTGTTGTAGTGAATCTGTCATTTATTAAAAAGTATTTAAATAAACATCATAAATCTAAACGCAAGGCATTAGATTTTATAAAATATATAGGCCCAGGACTTTTAGTAACTGTTGGATTTATAGACCCAGGAAACTGGGCAGCAAATATTTCTGCAGGTGGAGATTATGGTTATACACTGCTTTGGATGGTAACCCTTTCTACTATTATGCTAATTGTACTTCAGCATAATGCTGCCCATCTTGGGATTGTTACAGGTAATTGCCTATCAGAAGCATCTACCGCCATACTAAACCCAAAACTGAATAATGTAGTACTAGGTTCTGCAGTTATTGCTGCAATATCAACTTCACTTGCAGAACTTCTTGGTGGCGCAATAGCTTTAAATATGCTATTCGGCATACCATTAAAGCTCGGAACAATATTAGTTTTATGTTTTATTTTATGGATACTATACACGAATTCTTATAAAAAGTTAGAAAAATGGATTATTGGCTTTGTATCACTCATAGGTATATCTTTTATATTCGAATTAAGCCTTGTGCATGTAGAATGGGGTAAAGCTATGGTAAGTTGGATTAAGCCTTCTTTCCCTATAGGATCTCTACCAATAATAATGAGTGTCCTAGGTGCTGTCGTCATGCCTCATAATCTATTTTTACATTCTCAAGTAATACAAAGTCGTCAATGGAATCTAGAAGATGAAAGCGTAATAAAAAAACAATTAAAATATGAATTTATGGATACATTTTTCTCAATGATAGTAGGTTGGGCTATAAATAGTGCTATGATACTTATCGCAGCAACTACTTTCTTTACACAAAAAGTTAAAGTTACTCAACTTAGCCAAGCTCAACAAATGCTTACTCCTCTACTTGGAAGTACTGCATCAGTGGTTTTCGCATTAGCTCTACTCTTTGCCGGAATTTCCTCATCAGTTACTGCCGGCATGGCGGGCGGTAGTATTTTTGCCGGAATATTTGCCAAAGACTACAACATTGATGATAAGTATACTAAATTGGGAATAGGAATTACTTTAATTGGAGCAGCCATCGTTATATTTTTTATATCCGATCCTTTTAAAGGACTTATCTACTCACAGATGCTTTTGAGCATACAACTTCCTATAACTATATTTTTACAAATATATTTAACATCTTCTAAAAAAGTTATGGGCAAATATGCTAACAGTACAATCAGTAAAATTATTCTTTGGGTTATTGCACTTATAGTAACCGGACTTAACTTAATGTTGTTATTAAGCTTTATATTATAGCCTTATATTTATATAATAGTTTTAGTTTTGCCTTTGGCTAATATAAACAAAGGAATTGGCACAATAATTTGTCCAATTCCTTTGTTTTTTTATAAAATTTATTATTATATTCTTCTGAGAAATTTAAAATACAATGAATATTTTTCTAGCAGTTAACTTAATCTTAAAGATTCTTAGATTTTATATTGATTTCTATTTTTATTAACCATATTTACTAATAGTTCTTCATTTATTTTTCTTTTTTTAATTCTATAGCTTTTTCTACATTACTATTTGGTAACTTTTCTACATATACACTTGTACTTTGTAATGCCATTGAAACCCCTTCTAGATTTAATATATCGACTATTTCAAAATTAATATCTTCTTTTACTTTGAAGTATTCATCAAAATCTGGTGTATCTGCAAAACAACATATTAAAATGTCTAAACTAGAAGCACTGAATTTATCAAATCTAACAAGAATTCCTTCCTTGTTAACCTGTGAATTGTTTTCTAACATATTTCTAATACTTGTCACACAACTCTGTAATTTCTCTCTAGGCGTTCTATAATTCAGCTCTAAGTTCAAACTAATTCTTCGTTTGCCTCTTCTACTATAATTTGTTACTGCCTCATTGGTTAACTTTGAATTCGGAACTATTATTAGTGCTTCATCGATAGTTCTTATTTTAGTAGTTCTAAATGAAATGTTCTCTATACTCCCCTCTAATACATCGCTATTAATCCAATCTCCAATAGTAAAAGGTTTGTCCACTATTATAGAAATACCAGCAATAATATTAGCTGCTGCGTCTTTAGCCGCTAGTGCAAATGCCAAACCTCCTAATCCAAGGCCTGTAACAAAGCCTTGAATATTATATCCCCATTTTTCAGCTATTATAGTAATTGATAATGATAGTAATATTAACTTTAATGTTTTTGATATAAATGGGAATAATATTTTATCTACTTTTATATCATATGCTTTATGCATTCTTTCAAACAACAGAGAAGATTCACCTGTTAAATTATATAATCCCCATGTTATTAGTATTATTATAGCCGAACTAAAAATCTTATCTATATCTAATATAGTAATTGGAGTCACTGCAATCATTAGAATTTTTAAAGCAAAGTATAATCCTAATACCTCGAAAAAATTCGTTATAGGTTTTTGAAATGCAGCTACTATTTGTGTATCTACATTAAACTTTGTTTTATTAACAAGTCTCAATATTATCTTAAATACATACTTTGTAAACATTTTTTTTAACAATACAAAAGCTGCAAAAACTGCAATAGCTATTGCTATATATTTAAGTTTGTAGGTAGTCATATTACTAAAAACAACTTGTATTTTGTCTTGTGCAAAAAAATCTACTATATATTGAAACAAAAAACCACACTCCCCTTCTTCGTATATATATTTATTTTAATATATATATATAATTTTCTCAATGTATTATTTAGGAATAAATAAATTTTTGCTAATATCCTTACTTTTTATAATTATTTTTGCTTTCGTGTTGGTCTAAAAAATGACTTTTATTTTATACAAAAATAAAGCTATAATTACACATTATTAAATGTTAAAATTATAACTTTATATATTTAGCAATCAAAAAAAGCACTTTATATAAAGTGCTTTTTTGGTGGCTTACCGGAGAATCGAACTCCGGACACCATGATTAAAAGTCATGTGCTCTACCAACTGAGCTAGTAAACCATGTTAACCTGGCGACAACCTACTCTTCCACAAAGTTACCCCTGCAGTACCATCGGCGCATTGAAGCTTAACCTTCGTGTTCGGTATGGGAACGGGTGTTACCTTCAGGCCATAATCACCAGATT
>NZ_JAHLEC010000052.1 GCF_018861705.1 Clostridium psychrophilum
TTTATTGAAATTTTCATATTAATTTACAATATTTTCAAGAGGCATAGCCTAAAATTTGAAATAGCTTAACTCCTACCGGAGAAAATATAGCTTTTTGTGGCTTAATCATATCATGTTATTTTAACTAATATTAAGTAAGCATTATTTGCATTATTAATCAGAATATAAAACATAAGAGTATACTCTTATCTTTTATATTCTGATTTTTTTGTGGTAAATTATTACTTTTAAAACTTTCTATGAACTTTTCAAAAAAAGACTGATTTTCATCCCAAATAGGCGTAATTTTTGACTGATTGGGAAATTATAGATGTTGATTTTTGAAAAATTCTGCTATAATAACAATTGTGTAAAAAAGGAGTGATTTATAGAGGCTTGTCTTTAAAATGTAAATAGCATAAATTCATATAAAAACATACGTTATAAAATATAGAGAGGAAGGCAAACATATGAAAAAAAGAGTAACATTAATAGCATTATTATTAACTATGGCAAGTTCTAATATTGCATTTGCTGATAGTGGAGTAGTAAATGCAAGTGCATTAAATATAAGACAGAATCCAACGCTTTCATCTCGCGTTATATCTTCTATTCCTCGCAATACGAAGATAAATACACTTGGGAAAAGTGGTTCATTTTATAAAGTAACTTATCAAGGGAAAACTGGATATGCATATAGCTCATATATAAAAATAGCAAAAGCAGTTAGTACATCGCCTGTAGTAATAGTTACTGGTGTTGGCAATATTACAGCATGGGGACTTAATGTACGTAAAGCGCCTACTAATGGCAATAATGTTATAGGTAAACTGAATCCAACTAAAAGTATAAATTTATATGGAATTCAAAATAACTATTATAAAATCAAATATGGTAGTGGGTGGGGATACATTGCTAAATCTTATGTTAAGTCAGGTGCGACTAAAACTACTTTAACTCAAAGCAGTAGTAAAACCAGCAAGATTAATACTTTAATCTCAAACGCAAATAAATTACTTGGAATAGATTATAAATGGGGAGGAGCATTGCCATCTACTGGTTTTGATTGCTCAGGGCTTTCTCAATATCTTTATAAAACTGTAGGGGTGACTTTACCTAGAACAACTTATGAGCAGATAACAAAAGGTACTCCTGTTAATATAAACAATCTTCAAAAGGGAGATCTAGTTTTCTTTGCAACAGATTCATCATCACGTTATAGTCCGTCTCATATGGGAATATACGTTGGAAATAATAAATTTGTTGAATCACCTAAAACTGGTGATGTTGTAAAAATAATAAGTTTAGATGGATATTTTAGAAGCGTATTTATAACAGGAAGAAGAATATTTTAAAAAATCATATCATTTCGAAAGCCTTCAAATATATACACATATTTGAAGGCTAGCGGAGAATTTATGAAAAAAGAATACAAATAGATTTAATATTTATTTGTATTCTAAATATTATAGACTTTTAGATAACTTTTGTTATTCGTATAAAAACCATTCCTATAGGCGAAGCTGAAAATTTAATATAAATTTCTTTCTAAAGCACTGAACTCATTAATGGATAATCTTCTTCTCCTATACCTCCACACATAGCATTTAAACCTGAATGAAGAAAACAAGACCTACTAATAGCTTCGTGACCATACTTTAACCTGATTTCATCAACTGCTTTATTTAGCCTACTATCTTTTTCATAATTAAAAGTATCGAGTAAAGAACATTGATAAAAATCATTACTGCAAAAATCTGTTACGTGGACACCTAAATGTCTTATTGGGTTACCCTTCCATGCATTATCAAATAAATAACACACTGTTTCATATATCTTTCTAGTTGAGTCAGTAGCTACTGTTAATTTCATTTGACGTGAATAAAATATCATGTCACTTCCTTTTATACTTATTGAAACTACAGTGCAACAGTTCCTTGAATTTCTTAATCGCATTGATACTGTTTCGCATAAAGATAGTAATACTATATGCGCCGTATTTTTATCGCAAACGTCAAAAGGCATTGTTGTAGAATTCCCTATGCCTTTAATATCAATATAGTTACTTTTTCTTACCTCTGAGTCTTCTATACCATTAGCATAATTATAAATTACTTGACCATGATTTTTGAATTTATTTTTTAAAATTCTTAAATCGTAATTTGCTAAATCTCCAATGGTATTAATATTTAAATCGTGCAGTTTTGGTGCTGTAGCTCTTCCTACCATGAACAAGTCTTCAATTGGTAGTGACCACATCTTTTGCTTTAATTCATAAGGAAATAAAGTATGGATTCTATCTGGTTTTTTAAAATCTGAAGCTACTTTTGCAAGTAATTTATTACTTGATATTCCTATATTTACTGTAAAACCAAGCTCATTTTTTATCCTATTTTTTATAATTTCGGCAAGTTTAATATAGTCTGGATATAAATGCTCCATGTTAGAAAAGTCTAGAAAGCTTTCATCTACACTAAATCTTTGAATTTGAGGAGTATATTCCTGCAATATTTTATGCATAGCGGAGCTACATTTTATATATAGCCAGTACCTAGGGGGAACTATTACAATATCTGGGCATTTAGCCCTAGCCTTATATAAGGTTTCGCCTGTATGAATGTTAAACTTTTTAGCAGGTATTGATTTAGTTAAAACAATACCATGGCGGCTTTCTTCATCTCCACCAACTACAGATGGTATCAATCTAAGATCTAAGTGCTCACCTTGCTGGATTCTATAGGCAGCTTCCCATGATAAATAGGCACTATTTGCATCTATATGAAATATTAATTTCTTCATAATTCTCTTCCTTTTATATTTTAATTAGAACGTGTGTTCGTAATAATTATTATATACTAATTTTTAAAATTTTAGAAGTGTTATTGAAAAATTATTTTCCTATTTGCTGAAATTAATAAAAATATGCTTAACAAGATTGTATTTATAATTTTTTGTTATACAATATATTTATTAACTAATGAAATTTTCAACGAAATATTATTATTAAATTAAGGAGAAAATCATGAAAAATTCAATTTTTTTTAAAAACATTAGATATCTAGTGACGTGTGATGATGATGACAATTTATTTGAAAATATAAATATGTATATTGAAAACGGTGAAATTAAATATATTGGAAATGAATTTAAATCAGCCAATGAGATTATAGATGCAACAGATATGGTGATGTATCCAGGACTTATTAATACACATCATCATCTATACCAAATATTTAGTAGAAATATTCCACAGGTTCAAAATATGGAATTGTTTCCATGGCTAAAATATTTGTATGAAATTTGGAAAAATATAAATAGCGATGTTATTATGTACAGTTCTCTTTGTGGAATGGGGGAACTTTTAAAAACAGGCTGCACAACTTGTTTCGACCATCACTATGTATTTCCTAAAAATCAGAATAACCTGATTGAAAGTCAGTTCGAAGCGGCAAAAATGATCGGCATCAGAATGTATGCATCTCGAGGTAGTATGTCTCTTAGTGTTAAAGACGGAGGACTTCCACCAGATACTGTGGTTCAGACTGTTGAAGAAATTTTAAAGGACAGTGACCGGTTGGTAAAGAAATTTCATGACAAAAGTCGTTTTTCAATGAGGCAAGTTGCAATTGCTCCTTGTTCGCCATTTAGTGTTTCGCAAACGTTAATGATTGAATCAGCAAAACTTGCAAGAAAACTTGGGGTCAGGTTACACACACATCTTGCAGAAACAAAGGATGAGGAAAACTTTACTGTGGAAAAATTTAACATGCGTCCTCTTGAGTATATGGAAAGTTTGGGTTGGTTAGGTTCTGATGTATGGTTTGCGCATGGTATTCATTTTAACGATAATGAACTTAAATTACTTGCGAGTACTGGTACCGGGATTGCCCATTGTCCAATATCCAATATGAAATTATCATCGGGGATTGCAAAAATTCCTAAGATGTTAAAGCTTAACGTTCCTGTTGGACTTGGGGTTGATGGAAGTGCAAGCAATGATGGCTCAAATATGCTTGAAGAGATGAGGGTTGCATTTTTGCTTCATAGATTGAATTCAAGTAAAAATGCGCCCACGGGATATGATATTCTTAAAATAGCCACAAGGGGTAGTGCAAAAGTTCTTGGACGTAATGATATTGGAAAATTATCTGTAGGAATGGCAGGAGATCTATTTATGATAAAGCTTAACCGATTAGAACTTATAGGAGCTGATCTTGACCCAAAATCGTTACTTAGTACTGTAGGTTTTAAAGGCAATGTTGATTATACTATTGTAAACGGTAAAGTCGTTGTGAAAGATGGCATACTTGTAAATATTGATGAGGAAAAAATCTACAATGAAAGTCATGTTGTGGCAAAAAAATTTATTCGAGGATTTTAAGCAATAGAGCAAGGAAATGTTGCTTAAAATCCAGGTAGTAATCAATTGAAATTTAAGGAATGTCTTAGTCATTAACTTTTAGTTAATGACATAATTGCATATATTGTAACACATATATATATGTGTGTTACAATATACATAAAGTTACTTTTTAGCAAATATGTCTAAAATTTAAACTTTGCTTATTTATATGATATATTATAAATAATTTAAGGAGGCGTTGTATATGGAAAAAATAAAAGTTTTAGTGCCATTAGATGGTACAGAAAGAAGCATGCACTCTCTTAATTGGTTGAAAAAATTCCTTAGCAAAGATGATGTTTCCATTACAATAATGAACGTAATGGAAATAGTGTTAACTAGCGATATGATGGTTCCAATGCCAATTCCAAATGAATTTGACTATTTATCAGAAGCAAGTGAATTATTTTTAGATACAGCAATAAAGGAATTAGAAGGCTATGAAGTTGAAAAGTTTTCAATTTTGGGATACGCTGGAGATGAAATATTAAAAAAAGCTGAAAAAGGTAGTTACGACATAATAGTAATGACAAAGTGTAGCAAAAAAGGGTTGTATAGAATACTTGGTTCTGTAACAAGTAAGGTTGTTAGAAATGCTAAAGTACCAGTAACAGTTATTCCTAATTAATATTTATTAAAATAAGAGCAAAGCCTTAATTTATAAAGTTTATAAAAAAACATCTGGAAATCAGATGTTTTTTTCTTTTAGTTAAGACAATATACTATTATACTGAATGGTTTTACACAAAAATATTAGCATTTACATATCTTTATTAATAGGCAATCTAATAGAGAAAAGTAGAATTAAATATTAGGTTCATCAAAACAAATAGTAAAACATATTATATTAATAAATGCTATTAGGAGGACATATGTGTTATTTGTGAATTGTTTATTAAATATGATTGGTAATGTTACATTTTTAACAGCGTATATAACTGGTAATGCTTCATTTCCTCAGCCATTAAGTGAAGAAGAAGAAAAATTTTACTTAATAAAGTTAAAAGAAGGTGATTTATTAGCCAAAGGAATACTCGTTGAACGGAATTTAAGACTAGTTGCACATATAGTTAAAAAGTTTTCATACCCAGGAAATGATATAGATGATCTTATATCTATTGGAACTGTGGGACTAATTAAAGGCATTGATTCTTTTGATATGAGCAAGGGAATAAGGCTTGCCACCTATGTTTCAAGGTGCATCGAAAATGAGATGCTCATGCTAATAAGAAATAATAAGAAAATAAAGAGGGAGATGTCCATTCAAGACCCTATCGGGAATGATAAAGATGGAAATGAGATATCGCTTATTGATGTATTAAGTAGTGATGAAGATTCTGTTATTGATATAGTAGAACGTAAAATACAACTTAAGCAGATTTGTAATGAGATAAACATAGGGTTGAATGATAGAGAAAAAGCAGTGATTCAAATGCGTTATGGATTACTTGATGGTAAGCCTAGAACCCAAAGAGAAATCTCATTAATTATAGGAATCTCTAGGTCCTATATTTCTAGAATTGAGCAGAGGGTATTAAAGAAACTTAATAAGAAATTAGATAAGAGTAATATAAATATATAGTTATAGTATGTAATATATAAATACATATTGCATACTATATAATATAGCATATGAAATAAGTATGTGATAGTTAATAGCCATTCTCTTGAAGAGAATGGCTATTTTTTCAAATGTTTTGTTCATAGTTACCTATCTTTATAAATTAACTACTTAATAGCATATATTTCACTAGTATATTATGCATACTATGTATATAATGTATATAGACAAATAAACAATAGGCTAATAGCCTATAATAATTGTTGTAGTTACTTACCATTAATATAAATTTTTACATAAAAGAATACTATAATAAATGGAAATATTAATAATAATATTTGTTATAAGTATATATTGTAATATACTTAGTGAAGATAAAATCTAAATGAAATGCACTAAAAAGGAATATGCAGTGAAAATTGGGGAGAATGAAATGGAAAACGACTTTAATCACAGAACCACAGAACCATATTTGTATTCTTGTAATGGTATGGTAACTGATGTTAATAAAGAATTTATTGATTTTACAGGGTATAAATTGGATGAAGTGTTAGGGAAATCACTTCTAGAACTAGGAAACATGATAAAAATTAATTCACAAATATATATTGATAATATAAGATGTAATTATATAGGCCATATATTCACAAAATTACAATCTGTAAGGGAAGTTAATATATCACTTCTTAAGAGCAATGAAATAAATGAAAAACTATATTCTTTTGTCGAGAAACCAAATTCAAGGCTTGAAGACAAGCTCATGTTTGAAGAAGAAATATTTAAAGATGATAAATCGGGTGTAGCTGTTTATAGTGTGCCTGATTTAATATTGCTTAAAGCAAATCAAAAGTATCTTAATTTAGTTGATTTAGCTTTTAATAAAAAAACAAATAGCATAGGTAGCCCTATTAGTGAAATTGTAAAAGCATTTGGTATTGAAGCTGAAGTTATATGGAACTCTATTATTAAAACGCAGAAGAGGACTAGCTATATAAAAGAATTTGTAACTGGCAATTTAAATAGCAATATAACTTATTGGAGGTTTGTTCAAACAGCTATATTTGAAAGAAAAAAGATAAAATATATATTTGAAACTGTTTCAAAGGTTAATGAAAAAGTTTTTGAAAATCAATATTTAGGACAGTTAAATAATATAACCGAGAGGACTAATGCAAATTCAATTGATATAATTGAGCAATCTAAAAAAATCGAGAAATATAAAAAAGAATTAGAAAATACAAAATGTAAATATGAATTTTTTCATAGAATGATAGATACTCTTGAGTTACCTGTTATTAGAATATCATGCCCAGATTTAAAAATTGTGGATATTAATAAAAAAGCATTTGGTATCTTCAACCTGACTAAATTTAATGTTAAATCGATCAAGAATATAGAAAATATAGAGATTGAAGATTTGTTTAATAAAATTGATATGAACGAATATTACAATTGTATTAGTGAAGTGATAAAAGAAAGGAAAACTAGGTATTTCAATAAAAAAAATTATTTGATAAATAAAAATAGTATGTATTGGAATGTTATTTTTGAACCTATGCTTGATTTAAATGGAAAAATTCAAGAAATATTAATTTTAATAATAGATGTTACTACAGAAATGAAGGCTAATATAGATATGGGAAAAGAATTAAAGTTGCAAGGAGAATTTTTTGTTAACATATCCCATGATCTTAAAACACCATTAAATGTTATATCTGCAACAGCTCAGTTATTTGATATGTATTGCAAGAGTGGATTACTCGATGATAAAAGAAATTCAATTATTAAATATATAGAATCAATTAAGCAAAATTCCTACAGATTATCTAAACTTATTAATAATATAGCTGATTTATCAAAAATTCAATCAGGATTTTTCAAATTAAAACTATCAAATAATAATATAGTCGAAACTGTAGAACAAATAGTAATGTCTGTAACCAATTTTACTGATAGTAAGGGTATAAATATTGTTTTTGATACAGATACAGAAGAAAAAAATATTGGTTGCGACGTAGAGAAAATAGAGAGATTAATATTAAATCTTATATCTAATGCAATAAAATTTACAGATGAAGGTGGCGAAATATTTGTAGATGTTAAGGATAAGAATGAATTTGTTGAAATATCAGTCAAAGATAATGGAATCGGTATTGAGGATAAGTACTTAGATATGATATTTGATAGATTTAAGCAGGTAGGTAAATCACTATCGAGAAATGTAGCAGGTACGGGCATTGGATTAAGTTTAGTTAAGTCGATTGTAGAATTACATGGTGGTAGTATATATGTTGAAAGTAAAGTCGGAAAAGGAACTAAGTTTACAGTTATGCTTCCTTCAAAAAAAACGCTTAATGAAAACATAATATATAATAATGAAGTTAAAAGTGGAGATCAAAATATAAAAGTTGAACTTTCGAATATTAATTCATAGCTTTGTTATATCTTTTTTATCTTGCAAGGTGGGGTAATATGAATTTTATAAGCGATTCAATTACCTTAATTTCCTTTTCTGAACATTTATCAATTAATGAATTTAAATCATTATTATTTGTATTAATATTTTTTTGCTCAAAAAACAAAGAATCTATGGAAATATGTAAACATTCGCAAACATTTACCAAAGTATCAATACTCATTTTTCTTTCTCCTCTTTCAATTTGTCCCAAAAAATATGTGGAAATTCCCAAAATTTCTGAAAAATCTTCTCTAGACATATCAAACGTCTCTCGTTCAAATCTTATTCTAATTCCAATGTTTACATAATTTATAATTTCGCTCATATTACTCATCCTTCTTATATTGCTATATTAGCAATTAATAGTTTACTACACTTTAGCCATTTAAATCTACTAACAACTATAACCTAGTTACATCCAAAATGATATCTATAATTATATCATTCTTGGGCAATATTTTAAATATAGATTAATTACTAATAAAAAATAGAAATAACTCATCTAAAAGTTAAATTATAGAACAAAATTGGATTGATTTTGCATAAAGTTCAATTAGATGAGCATACTAGAAATAGTATAATATATTTAGCAGAAAATCTCCTATTAATATTATAAAATAGAAACATAATCTTCTTGTCAAGGGAAGTATATGTTTCTTATTTTTTTTCACTACAAAGAACTGTTGATAATAAATAAAGATAAGTGTACTAAAATTAATACGATTTTGAAATGAATTATAGTGATATGTTCTAAAAATAGAACGTTTTTTATGAAAATAAAAGTTAAGTGTTCAAAAAATTCTACAAAAATATTGATTTTATACTGAAAACATAAATAATATTGAAATAAGAAGAATTTTATCAATAAAAAAATTAAATTTAGATTATATTTAAACTATTTACTGGGTTTAAGAGAAATATACCATTTTAAATTAAACTGGCATAATAATTGCTTACTAATATTATAAATACAAATTTTGAACTTGATTGCTATAGCGTAGAATTGAAAGTTTGCATTTATGAATGATTTAAAGAAAAGGTAGAAAACGATTTAATAACAAGTAAAATTATAAGTATTATGTAAAACAAGAGATAGATAATGATTTTTAGATATCTCAGAAAATGGTGAGGAGGAAGGTTTATGAATTTTACATTGACAAAAGAACAAGAATTTGTGCAAAAGATGGTAAGTGAATTTGCATTAAATGAAGTTAAACCAATAGCGGCGGAAATAGATGTAACAGAAAGGTTCCCTAGTGAAACTGTAGAAAAAATGGCAAGATACAATATGATGGGTATTCCAATTGCTGCTAAGTATGGTGGAGCTGGCGGAGACAATTTATCATATATTATTGCTGTTGAAGAATTATCAAAAGCATGTGCAACAACAGGAGTAATATTATCAGCTCATACATCATTATGTGCTGGACCAATAGATGCTTTTGGCACAGAAGTACAAAAAATGAAATACTTAGTTCCGCTTGCAAAAGGTGAAAAGCTAGGTGCCTTTGGATTAACTGAACCTAATGCAGGAACAGATGCATCAGGACAACAAACTACAGCAATTTTAGATGGAGATAATTATATATTAAATGGTTCAAAAATATTTATCACTAATGGTGGAGTAGCAGATACTTTTGTGGTTTTTGCTATGACTGATAAAACTAAGGGAACAAGGGGTATTACTGCTTTTATAATTGAAAAAGAATTCCCTGGTTTTTCAATTGGTAAACATGAAGATAAATTAGGAATAAGAGCATCATCAACAACTGAACTTGTATTTGAAAACTGCAAGGTTCCCAAAGAAAACATGCTTGGAAAAGAAGGAAGAGGTTTCGGTATTGCAATGAAAACTCTTGATGGTGGAAGAATTGGAGTAGCTGCACAAGCCTTAGGAATTGCAGAAGGAGCACTCGGCGAAGCTACTAAATATATGAAAGAAAGAAAACAATTTGGAAAACCACTTGCAGCATTCCAAGGACTTCAATGGATGGTTGCAGAACTTGATGTTAAAATTGAAGCTGCTAAACTTTTAGTTTATAAAGCAGCGTTTAATAAAGATAACGGATTATCATATACAGTAGAAGCTGCAAGGGCAAAATTATTTGCATCAGAAACTGCTATGGAGGTTACAACTAAAGCTGTTCAAATATTCGGAGGATATGGATATACTAAAGAATATCCAGTAGAAAGAATGATGAGAGACGCGAAAATTACTGAGATATATGAAGGAACTTCAGAAGTTCAAAAAATGGTTATAGCTGGGAATCTATTAAAGTAGGAGGAGATTAAGCAATGAATATAGTTGTATGTTTAAAACAAGTACCTGATACAAATGAAGTTAAGATAGATCCAAAAATGGGAACACTTATAAGAGAAGGAGTTCCATCAATAATAAATCCAGATGATAAAAATGCTTTAGAAGAATCTTTAAGATTAAAAGATGAACATGGTGCGCACGTGACTGTAATAAGCATGGGACCACCTCAGGCAGAAAAAGCATTAAGAGAAGCTTTAGCTATGGGCGCTGATGAGGCAATACTTGTATCAGATCGTGCATTTGCAGGAGCAGATACTTTAGCTACATCTTATGCATTAGCTGCAACTTTAAAGAAATTAGACTACGATGTAGTATTTGCTGGAAGACAAGCAATCGATGGAGATACAGCACAAGTTGGACCTGAAATCGCAGAGCATTTAAATCTTGCACAAATTACATATGTTGAAAAGGTTGACGTAATTAAAGGCGGATTAAAAGTTAGAAGAGCTTGGGAAGATGGATATGAAGTTATTGAAGTTAAAACTCCTGTTCTTTTAACAGCTATAAAAGAGTTGAATGAACCAAGATACATGAATATAAAGGGTATTTTTGAAATGTTCCAAAACAAAGAAGTAAAAGTTTGGAATGCAGATGATATTGGAGCAGATAAAGCTGTTCTTGGACTTAAAGGTTCGCCAACAAAGGTTAAAAAGTCTATGACTAAAGAACCTAAAGGAAAAGGCGAATTAATACAATTACCAGCAGGCGAAGCTGCTTTATATGTAGTTTCAAAATTAAAAGAAAATCACTTTATCTAAAATGTAGGAGGGAAAAAGCAATGAATATAGCAGATTACAAGGGCGTATGGGTCTTTGCAGAGCAAAGAGATGGAGAACTTCAAAAAATTTCTTTCGAACTTTTAGGTAAGGGACGAGAAATTGCAGATAAATTAGGAGAACAATTAACAGCTGTATTATTAGGAGATAAAACCGATGCTATGGCTTGCGAACTTGTAGCATTTGGAGCTGATAAGGTAATAGTTGCGAGTTCACCATTACTTGGTCATTTTACAACTGATGCATATGCAAAAGTTATATGTGATTTAGCAAAGACACGAAAACCAGGAATAATATTTGTAGGTGCAACTTATTTAGGAAGAGATTTAGGACCGAGAATATCAGCAAGACTTGCAACAGGTTTAACTGCTGATTGTACTTCATTAGATATAGAGACAGAAAACAATAATTTAATGATGACTAGACCAGCATTTGGAGGAAACTTAATGGCTACTATAGTTTGCGGCGATCATAGGCCACAAATGGCAACTATTAGACCAGGGGTTTTTGAAAAATTAACTAGAGATGCATCTAGAACTTGCCCAGTTGAAAAAATTACTGTTAATTTAAAAGAATCAGATATCAGAACTAAAACTATTGAAGTTGTAAAAGTAGCTCAAGTTTTAGCTGATATTGGAGAAGCTAATATTATAGTGTCTGGTGGACGTGGAGTTGGAAGTAAAGAAAACTTTGCATTACTAGAAAAACTTGCAACTACTTTAGATGGGGTTGTAGGAGCATCAAGAGCAGCAGTTGAGAATGGTTGGATAGACAAATCAGTTCAAGTAGGTCAAACAGGGAAAACTGTTAGACCTACTGTATATATAGCATGTGGTATTTCAGGAGCAATTCAGCATTTAGCTGGTATGCAAGATTCGGATTTCATAATAGCTATAAATAAAGATGCAACCGCACCTATAATGAAAGCTGCTGATGTAGCTGTCGCTGGAGACTTCTTGAAGGTCATTCCAGAAATGATAGCTCAAATTAATACATTGAGAGATAAATAATTTTATTATAAGCGATTTTGATGTGTTGCGCATCAAAATCGCTTTTATTTTTTTACATCAGGTTTTGTTATTTAATAGAGTCCTAAGTGTTTTATTAAATATAGACATAATACAGCTGCTTCACTTTTTAAGCTATTCTAAATATACTAAGAATTAGTATTAGAATAAACCTTTTGACACAATATATATATAGGAGCTGATTTTATAATGGATTATGAAAAAGATGCTGTAGAGATATTAAAGACTGTTATAGATAACGCTTATGATGGTATTATAATTGTAGATAAAAATTCAATTATAACTATGATTAGCAAATCATATTCTGAATTCGTAGGAATCTCAGAGGAAAATGCTGTAGGAAAACTTGTTACGGATGTTATAGAAAATACAAGAATGCATCTTATTTTACAAACAGGAGAAACTGAAACTGCTCAATTACAAGACATAAAAGGAAGCTATATGATTGCGACTAGAATACCTATAATAAAAAACGGAGAAATAATTGGTGCAATTGGTAAGGTGTTATTTAGAAATGTGAAGGAATTAAATAATCTTTATAGTAAAATTAAAGTTATGAAAAAGGAACTTGAAACTTATAAAACTCAGTTAAAGCAATTGAACACTGCAAGCTATTCATTTGATGATATCATAGGAACAAGTGAAAAAGTTTTAGCAGCTAAAACAATTGCACGTAAAGCGGCTCAAACACACTCCAACGTGCTTATACTTGGCGAGAGTGGCACAGGAAAAGAATTGTTCGCTCATGCAATACATTTAGCTAGTGATCGCTTGTATGCACCTTTTGTAAAGGTAAACTGTGGGGCTATTCCAAGTGATTTATTAGAATCAGAACTTTTTGGTTACGAAGGGGGTGCCTTTACAGGAGCTAAAAAAGAAGGCAAAATAGGAAAATTTGAATTAGCTGATGGTGGAACAATATTTTTAGATGAAATAGGAGATATGCCCCTTCATATGCAAGTTAAACTTTTAAGGGCAATTCAGGAAAAAGAAGTTGAAAAAATTGGATCATTAGGTAGTAAAAAATTAGACATTCGTATAATAGCTGCAACAAATAAAAATCTCGAAAAATCTATGCATGAAGGCAATTTTAGGCAAGATCTTTATTATAGATTAAATGTTGTAACTATTACTATTCCATCTCTTCGCGAGCGAAAAGATGATATTTTGCTTATTGCAAATCACCTTATAAAAAAGATTTCTAAAGATTTAAATAAAAATATAATAGGCATTTCTAAGGAGTCAGAATTTTATCTTAAAAACTATTCGTGGGAAGGAAATATTAGGGAACTTGAAAATATATTAGAAAGAGCAATTAATGTAATAGAAAATAGTAATACTATTTGTCCTAGAGATTTACCTGATGAAATTACAGGAAGAAAAGAAATTAAGCTTATTAAAAGTCTTGAAGAAACTATAGTGGAAGCAGAAAAGCAAGCTATTATGGATGCACTTAAAGCCACAGATGGAAATAAAACTAAAGCTGCTAAAAAACTTAAAATTGGAAGAACAAGTTTATATGAAAAAATTCAAAAATACAATATACCTTTATAGTTGTTCAATAAAATGAACGCTATTCTTAAAAATTAAGAATAGCGTTCATTTTTTCGAACTAAACAATAATATTCGTAAATATTAAGTTCTATTTGTCGTACATAGGGTTGTATCTAATTTTCGAATAATCATATAAACCCATCAAATCATAATAATAATCCTTTCTTTTTGTATGTTTTTATGATGTTTGGTTGGCATCATTATTGCTTATTATATTTGTAACAAGTCTAAATAATATAACAAAGGAAGTTAAACATTAAAAAAATTATGAAATTGAAAAAGAAACAAACCGCTATAGTTTCAGGTGAATAATATTATTAATTATAGTTGCATTTATGTGAATATATAGTAATTAAAAGTAAAATATAAGGAGGAATTATTAATGAAAGGATTAACAATGAAACAACTAAATATTGGTGATAAGGATTCTTTTGAAAAAACTATAAGTGAATCTGATGTATATCTTTATGCAGGAATAACTGGAGATCTAAATCCCGCTCATATAAACCAAAGAGAAGCTGAAACAACGATGTTCAAAGGTAGAATTGCACATGGAATGCTCACTGCAGGTTTCGTATCGGCAGTACTTGGCACAAAATTACCTGGACCAGGCACTATTTATCTAGGTCAAGAACTCAGATTTACAGCGCCAGTTAGATTTGGAGATACAATAAAAGCTGAAGTTGAAGTTATAGAAAAGAAGGAAGAAAAAAACATTATGAAATTAAGTACAATATGTACGAATCAAGATGGAGTTGTTGTTCTTAAGGGTATTGCAACTGTTATGCCACCTAAATAATAATTAACTACATTTTTATAATATGAGTGTCTTGATTAATGAACAATATTTTTATAGAACAGAAATATCGTTTTATTTTTAGAACACAATGAAAATGTTTACATGAAACATGTTCTCTTTAGTGCACAGAATACTAAGTTTAATGTGAAAATATTTCCGAAAATCACGTAAAAGCCATATAAAAGTCATAGAAAATTTGTTATTCACCATTAATTTATTGGCATGATAGTTGCTACTTATAATTATGAGTAGTTTAATCAAAATTAAATAAAGGGGGTTAAAAAATGAATAAAATAATGTCTAGCTATGATGCTATTGCTTTAATCAAAAATGGAGATACCGTTGCAGTGGGAGGATTTATCGGTTGCGGTCATCCAGAAGAATTAACGATAAAGATTAATGAATGTTTTCTTGAAAAGGGACTTCCTAATAATTTAACTTTGGTATATGCAGCTGGTCAAGGAGATTCAAAGGATAAAGGATTAAATCGTCTTGGAGAAGAAGGCTTAGTTTCAAAAGTAATAGGTGGTCACTGGGGACTTGCACCTAAACTTGTAAAGCTTGCTATTGAAAATAAGATTCAAGCTTATAATCTCCCTCAAGGAGTAATTTCCCACCTTTATAGAGACATTGCAGCAGGTAAACCAGGAACAATAACTCATGTTGGTTTAAAAACTTTTGTAGATCCTAGAATTGACGGGGGCAAGTTAAACGATATCACAAAAGAAGATATAGTTAAGGTTATTGAAATTGAAAATAAGGAATATTTGTTTTATAAAGCGTTTCCTATAAATGTTGCACTTCTTAGAGCTTCTTATGCTGATGAATTTGGGAATGCGACTATGGAAAAAGAAGCTGTAACACTCGATGCTCTGTCTATGGCACAAGCAGCAAAAAATTCTGGTGGGATTGTAATACTCCAGGTTGAAAAAATTGTGGCGAATGGTACCCTTGATCCAAGAAAGGTTAAGATTCCAGGAATACTTGTGGATGCTATTGTAATTTCAAAGCCTGAAAATCATATGCAAACTTATGCAGAACAATATAATCCATCTTATAATGGTGAAATAAAAATGGCATTAAGCAATCTAAAAGGACTTAAACTAGATGAGAGAAAAATAATATCTAGAAGGGCAGCAATGGAGCTTATTCCCAATGCTATTACAAATCTTGGAATAGGTGTACCTGAAGGAATTTCAATGGTAGCAAATGAAGAAGGAATTGCGAGTGGCTTAAAAGTTACTTTGGAATCAGGACCAATAGGCGGAATCCCTGCAGGTGGTTTAAGTTTTGGTGCTTCAATTAATCCTGAAAGTATACTGGATCAAAGTAATCAATTTGATTTTTATGACGGAGGAGGTTTAGATATAGCCTTCCTAGGTCTTGCTCAATGTGATGAAACAGGAAATATTAATGTTAGTAAATTCGGTCCTAAAATTGCGGGATGCGGTGGTTTTATAAATATAACTCAAAACTCTAAAAAAGTTGTTTTCTGTGGTACGTTTACTGCAGGTGGCTTAAAAATTGAAATTTGTGATGAAAAATTAAAGATAATACAAGAAGGTAAGGTTAACAAATTTGTTGAAAATGTTGAGCAAATCACTTTTAGTGGGGAGTATGCTGTAGACGTTTCTCAGCAAGTGTTATACATTACAGAAAGAGCAGTTTTTAGATTAACTAAAGAAGGTGTTACTTTAGAAGAAATTGCTCCTGGAATTGATTTACAAAAAGATGTTTTGGATAAAATGAATTTTACTCCAATTATATCTGAAAATCTAAAGTTAATGGATAAAAGAATATTTAATGAAGGTGTTATAGGGCTTAAATTAGCTAGATAATAAATACTGTTTTTGGAATAATAGTAGTATGGCATAATTTTTACTCAATTATAAAAGTAAACGGTTTAAAAAAAAGAGAATAAAATTAAAATAATGGAGGTTATATATATGTTAGGAGTTTTCGGTATCATACTAAGTTTATGCTTATTAATGTTTATGGCATATAAGGGTTTCTCAGTCATTGTCTTTGCCCCTATTTTTGCACTACTTGCTGCTTTATTTTCTGGAATGGCTATTTTGCCTACTTATACAGAAATATTTTTACCCAATCTTGGTAAATACATTACAATTTATTTTCCGTTTTTTCTATTGGGAGCAATATTTGGAAAGACAATGGAACAATCGGGTGCGGCAAAATCCATTGCCAAAACTATCGTAGAAAAATTAGGGAAAAAGAGAGCAATACTCTCAGTAGTTTTGTCAGCAGCTATCCTTACTTATGGAGGCGTAAGCCTTTTCGTTGTAGCATTCGCAGTATATCCATTTGCAGCATCTATTTTTAAAGAAGCAGACATACCAAAACGACTTGTTCCAGGTACAATAGCACTTGGTGCATTTACATTTACTATGGATTCGCTTCCTGGAACACCAAAAATTCAAAACTCAATTCCAATGAAATTTTTTAATACAGATCTTTACGCTGCACCTGTTATGGAATACTTGGAGCAATTATTATTATGACATGTGGTATTGCCTACTTGGAGTGGCGTAAGCGTACTGCTGAGGCAGCTGGAGAAGGTTATGGTGAAAACCATACTAATGAACCTATAATGGTTGATGATGATAGTTTACCAAATGCATTTTTGTCAGCATTACCATTAATCTCAGTTTTAGTTGTGACTCTAATTTTGCAAAAATTAGTTTTCCCACATTGGGATATTATTTCTTGGGTAACTAAGAAGCCTTACAATATGCTTTCAGCTGGTGTTGTAGGAACAATGAATAACTGGGCACTCATGATTTCACTTATAGTGGGAATTCTTCTTGCAATGCTTATTAATCCTAAACGTATGCAAGGTAATTTAGCAAAAGCTATTAATGCTGGTGCTATAGGTTCTCTTCTAGCAGTTATAAATACAGCATCTGAAGTAGGTTTTGGTAATGTTATTAAAACACTTCCAGGTTTTCAATCTATTGCTCATGCTTTAACAAATATAAATCCTCATGGTAGTCCACTATTATCTGAAGCAGTTACAGTGAATGTTCTATCTGGAGTAACTGGTTCAGCTTCCGGTGGAATGAGTATTGCACTTGATACTTTTGGTAAACACTATTTAGAATGGGCAGCAAATACTGGTATAAGCCCTCAATTACTTCATCGTGTTGCTGCTATGGCATCTGGTGGAATGGATACATTGCCTCATAATGGAGCGGTTATTACACTACTTGGCATTGCAGGTTTAACACATAAACAAGCATATAAAGATATATTTGCTATAACTATTCTTAAGACAGGAACATGTTTTTTCCTAATTGGGTTACAATCAATTCTTCATTTTGTTTAATTATCTATAAATGTTGAAATTACTTTATGAAAACTATTTTTAAGTACAACAATAAAACTTCAGAGAGAACTCTTTGAAGTTTTATTGCTGTATGCAATATTTTCCTATATTGGTCCAAATATATATTAAATAATATATAAAAATTTTGTAGCAATTTTAATCTGTTTTTGAAGTATGTCTTGAAATATTTAATAGGATTCCCATTGCAAACATATTGAAAACCAGAGATGAGCCGCCGTAACTTATAAATGGCAATGGTACGCCTGTTACTGGCATAGATCCAGTAACAACCGCAATATTTATAACGGCTTGAACAGCTATAACAGATGTAATTCCAACAGCCAAAATTAACCCATACATATCTTTAGCAGTGACTGCTATTTTAATACCGCGCCAGATTAAAACAACGAATAATAAGATTATAAAAGCGCATCCGATTAAGCCTAATTCTTCACCAATTATTGCAAAGATAAAATCAGTATGTGGTTCAGGTATATAAAGACATTTTTGTCTTGACTGTCCAATGCCGGCTCCAAAAATACCGCCTGATCCTAATGCAAGTAGTGATTGAACTAGTTGATATCCATCACCTTGACTGTCTTTAAAAGGATTTGTAAAATTCATAACTCTAGCCATTCTATATGGTGCAAGCATTGTTGCAGCAACAGCGGCTGCAACAAATGATGAACCTATAGCAAAAAGGTGGAGAAACCTTGCACCTACAGCAAATAAAATAATTATAGTAACAATCATTATAACAGCTGCAATACTTAAGTTTGGTTCTAGCAAAATTAAACCTGCATAAAGTCCTGAAACTAATAGGTATGGAAGTATACCTGTGGTGAATTTTTTAATCTCTTTTCCTTTTAAATCTAAGCTTTTTGCCATATATATCACTATAATATATTTCGCAATTTCGGATGGCTGAAAGGCTGTAGGTCCTAGATTAATCCACCTTTTAGAGCCATTAACAGGTGTAAAAGCAAATACGGTAACTAACAATACTATAGTAATTATCATAACAATTCCAGTATATTTTTTTATAATATGATAGTCAGTTTTAATTGCTGTGACCATAAGAACTAAGCCAATGCAGGCCCATAAAAGTTGTTTTTTTAAAAAAAATTGTGGATTATTATATTTGAAACTAGCAACATAGGAACTTGCACTATAAACCATTATTATTCCAATACAAACAAGGATCATTATAGTTGCAAATAATATGAAATCTATTTGGCCCATTTTAATTTTGGACTTTTTCATATTTACCCTCCTTGCATCTTTATTTAGTGTTATCATTAACCTTATTTTATTTTTCAATGGTATTAATACTTATTTGAGAAACAAAAACACTATGTAATTATAGCTTATTAGTAATTTGCATATATCTTAGATTATTTATATACATAGAAGAATCTAAAAATAGTTAAGATGTTATCATTACAATTTATATATACATTATCATATTCGACCACAATATTCAATATTTAACATTATTTTTATATAAAGATTACTTTTTTATAAATATAAAGACAAAAAGTACGGTTGTGGACCATAAAATTTTGATTTATGACATGCAATAAAAGGATTTTTATGAAAAAAGTTTATTGAAATATTCAAGACGTGTATCATTAAACTTGTTAATCCTGTAAAATAGAAGGAGCAAATATAAGTTACAAGAATATAATTCTATAAAAAATAAGTGATTTTTTATAATTTACTAAAATAGTAATGAATTGAATTTTGTAACATATTAATAAAATTAAAGGGTGATAAACATGTTTAAAGCTGTAATATTTGATATGGATGGTGTACTTATTGATAGTGAGCCACACCAATTGAAACTGCATGAAGATTATTTAAAATCCAAAGGTATTTACCTTAAGCCAGAAAGATTGAATCTAATTGTGGGAGGTAACCCCAAATTACGTTGGGATAGTATTAAAGATGCATTTCAGGGAAAGATGAAAAGAGAAGAGTATGAAGATGATTATGCGAAATATCATAATAAAGATATTGAAATAAATTACAAAGATATTTTAAATCCTGGAGTTGTCGATATACTAAAATGGTTAAAAAATGAATCATATAAAGTTGCTTTAGCCTCATCTTCCGGGATGAATAAAATTCAAATGGTTTTAAAACAATGTGGCATCGAAGAGTATTTTGAAGCTGTATTAAGTGGCGAAATGTTTAATAATTCAAAGCCTGATCCTGAAATATATCTTACAATGGTTAAAAAATTGAAGCTTGAACCTAAGGATTGTCTGGTAATTGAGGATTCTGTTTATGGAATTACTGCTTCAAAAGCAGCAGGCATATATACTGTTGCATTAGAAGAAAATCGATTTGGTTTTGATCAGAGTATTGCGGACGAAAAAATCACAAATTTACTAGAGTTGAAAAAAATATTAAAAAAGGATGTTAGAACATAGTCATGAACTAGTGGATATTTATTTATCTACTAGCTTTATGTTTTATATGCTATAATTAAAATGAAATATATTTACAAATATGTATTTATAATCAAGAGGGACGCTCTAACAATGGAAGAATCAGATACATTTGCAAGGGATAACAAAAAGAGAACTAAAATAATACCAAAACAAGACCTTATTAAACAAGAATTAGGAGAAAGGAAGTGTGAATTTAGTGGTGTTGTGTATTAGGGTTGCATTATATCATTAAAGATAAATTATGAAATTTATAGAAGAATTAAAAGAATATAAGAAACAAAGAATTAATGCAATACAAAGTAAAAAAGACGTGTTAAAAAAGTTACAGTTAGAATACCAAAGTAAAGTATATCAAGGGAAAGCTTTGGAAGAGCGATATAAAATTTGTTTTGACGATAGGATATTTGAATTATTAGTCAAACAAAATGTTAAAACAGAACAATTAAAATGCGAAATGAATAAGACTAAAGCACAATTAGAACTTATGGATATGGGCCAATTACCATTAAAAAATTCTGAAATAAAAAAACAAATAGATGATTTTGTAGGTTCTTTTAAATTAGAAAAATTAAAAGAAAATATATTGTTAAATAAAGAAGAATACATAAATTCTGTTAAAGTGTATAGTGAAACTATGGCTGAAATAGAATCTGTTAGAGTTGAAGTAGAAGAATTACAATCTATAATTGTTCACGGAAACAAAGGAACTATAAAAACTGCCTTTTGTAAAGCGGGTCACATTAATATTGGTAGTAGTGTCGTAACAGAGTATGTGCTTAATTCAGTAAAAAGCAAATAATCTTTCTAATTATATTTAAACTAAAAAGTACCTACAATTTTCATTGCAGATACTAGTTACATATAAAATCATGTTATATAAATAAAAAACATTTTTTATTTTCTAAAGTTACTTACTTTTTCCAATTCATCATATAAACGTGTAGTCATACGAAGCTTTAACTGGATACTGATTTAAGCAATTCAAAGATAATATTATTTTCCCAAAATATTCATAAACGTTGTAATGACACCAGCATTACAGAAATCTATAAATAAACTGCCCACTAATGGCACAATAAAAAACGCTTTAGGAGAATTACCATATTTTTTTGTCATAGCCCCCATGTTTGCCATTGCGTTTGGGGTAGCACCCATACCAAAGCCGCAATTACCAGAAGCCATTACGGCTGCGTCATAATCTCTTCCCATAGCATTAAAGGTTATAAAATAGCAAAATAATCCTGTAAGAATTGTCTGAGACAATAACATTACTATCAGAGGTAACGCTAATGCAGATAATTGCCATAATTTTAATCCCATTAATGCCATAGATAAGAATAAAGATAAAGAAATACCTCCTAAGACACCAACTTCATCTAAATGAACTTTAAATGCATTTGTAGAATCAGATATGTTTCTTAAAATTGCAGCTGCAAACATAGCACCAATATATGATGGAAAAGTCATGCCTGTTTTTTCCAAAAGTATAGATATAATTGTACCAAGTCCCATAGCTAATAAGATCTGAGCTGCGGCGCTCATGAAGTTATTATAATTTAGCGGTTTTTCATTATTTTCTTTGGTTGCGACTATTTGATCATAGGTGGTTGAATTAATAGTTTTCATAGGATATGAAAGATTATTTTTTTCTATTAATCTCTTTCCTATAGGTCCACCAATGATGCTTCCTATAACTAAACCAAATGTAGCTGATGCTAATGCAACGGTATTTGAACCAAATGCACCTGCTTTTTCAAATATTGGACCAAAAGCACCTGCAGTTCCATGCCCACCTACCATAGGTACGGATGCTGTAGAAAGACCTATAAGTGGATTTAGACCAAATGTTTTAGCAAGCGTTACCCCTATAATGTCTTGAAAAACACATAGTATTATGGATATACCTAAAAAAATAAGAACTCCTTTTCCACCTTTTTTTAATAATTTAAGGCTTGCAGTAAGCCCAATAGTTGTAAAGAATACCGTCATAAATAATTTTTGAAGAGTTATATCCATATCAAAAATCAATATGTTACTTACCTTAAGTATTAAAGTAATTATTGCGAAAATCAAGCCTCCAATTACTGGCGCAGGTATACAGTACCTATCTAAAAAAGCTAGCTTATTTTTAATTTTTTGTCCTATAAATAGAACAACAACTGCTAGTGACGCTGCTTGAACCATGTCTAATTTTAAAGCCATTTTTACTACCACCTCATATAATGTAGTTGCAAGCATTGATAATAAATTAGTAATAACAATTACGAATACCATTGTTAATATATTAGCAAGGATTCAACTATTTAATTTAGTAAATAAAAAGAAAAGAAGAATTTTTAAAAATATGCCTGCTTTTTTATAGATTCCACTGGCATAAATTACCTAATTCTTTTCAGCTTTTTAAAGAATAAGAGTTTTGAGCTCTCTTTTATAAACCATCATGTTACTAATTGTAACAAAAATAAGGACATTATGAAAGTGAAAAATGATAGAAATTTGATATGAAGTTATTAATGAACAATTATTTATCAGTTTATTGACATAAAATTAAGTTGAAAAAAGAAAGTATATCCTAGATAAAATTACCGTGAATCTTTTTAATGCAAAATAGAATTCATCATTATCCCAATACTAACTAAAACAATTATATGATCATAAGTTTTATATAATAGAATTAATCAATCACGAATTATGTTATCCCTTCATATTTTAATAGTAAAATATAGATAGTGTTAACTATCTTATGAAAAAACATTAACTGGAATAATTAGGATGTGGATTTTGGATTGTAACTCAAAAATATTAATAGAAATATCTCAAGACATGTGTACTATC
>NZ_JAHLEC010000053.1 GCF_018861705.1 Clostridium psychrophilum
ATTTTTGCAAAACATAGTAATCCTCCTCTACGTACTGATTTTGATATTATTATATCATAATTACTACGTTTGGAAGTAATTACAAGCTTTTTGTGGGATAATCATAATATTCTATTATATGTTAATTTGAAATTATATTATATATAGACTAATTTTATTATAGGCTATTTGTAGTTTTAATTGTATAAAATAGCATTAAAATTATTTTGTAACATTAATTGATATTGTATTTATATATGAAATATAGCACTACTTCTTGATTTAAAATATAAAACTGGAGGAAAGCATGAAAATATATTTAGATAACGCAGCAACTACATTTCCAAAACCTCAAAAAGTATATACCTCAATGATGAATTATATGATGAATATAGGTGCAAACCCCAGAAGAGGTGCCTCAACTTTGTCTCTCGCAGGTAATAGAGTTATATTAAATTGTAGATATGCAATAATGGATTTTTCCCACTTTGATAAAGTTGAAAATGTAATTTTCACACCTAATGTTACTACTTCATTAAATATACTTATAAAATCATCTGTAAAAAAAAGGTATATATTTCATTGTAGATGTTGCCCAGACTGCTGGTGTGCTACCAATAGATTTCTATAAATTAAATTGCAACGCGCTTGCTTTTACAGGTCATAAAAGTTTACTTGGACCAAAAGGTACAGTTGAATTTTTAATTGATGATAAATTCAATAAACAATGTACTTCATTTATGGAGAGTGGTACTGGTAGTATTTCTTCTAGCATTGTTCAACCAGATTTTTTACCTGATAAATTCGAGAGTGGGACCTTAAACGCTCCATGCATTGCTGGCCTTTTAGAAGGAATCAATTCTAGAAATATAGGTGCTATTCGAGAAAGTGAAGAATATCTATGCAAAAATTTTATAGATGGTCTATTAAATATATCATCAATTAATGTTTATGGTTCAAAATGTCAATCAAAGAGAACTGCCACAATCTCTGTTAATTCAACTAAAATTGACAATTCAAAGCTATCTTTTATTCTAGATAATGAATACGGTATTATAACAAGAAGTGGTCTACACTGTGCACCTTATGCCCATAAAACTATAGGAACATATCCATCAGGTACCTTAAGATTTAGCATTGGACCCTTTAACAATATTAAAAATATCAAAGATACCCTGAATGCAATCAATACTATTATTAGAAAGGTGTGATTTTTAAAAATGGAAAATATTTTAATAAAATTTGATAAACTCTCTATTTTTTTTGTCTTGTATACCATTGTTTTTGTAATTTTCTTTGGAACTATAGGTTACACACTTCCATTTGTATTTGCTCTTATTTTAGCTTTATTCCTTAGAATTCCAACAAGATATTTAATGAGAAAATTTAAAATCAAGAATACTATCGCTTCATTGTTTACTACCACAATATTTTTCACTATAATTATTGTATTGTTATCTTTAATTATTACAACTATAACTTCTGAATCAATACAGCTTGGTAAAAATATTCAATCCTATTTTGCCTTAAACAAAGATAATATAGTTAGTTTTTTTAGTAACCTTCAAAATTATTATAAAAATCTAGATCCCACTATCATCAGCAATATTGAAGCAAATATTACGAGCTATATAACAAAAACATTAAACATTGGCATGGCTGCATCTACAAAAATTTTTTCACAAACTTTGGATTTTGTGTCTACCATACCTTATGTTTTGATGGTGTTGTTATTTACTTTACTTGCTACATATTTTTTTACCAAAGACCTATCGTCTACAAATAGGAAAAAATTAAATCTAATTGCACCTAAAAGTGAAGACAGAATACGTTATATATTTGATGAATCAAAAAAAATGCTTAAAAACTATTTACTCTCATACTTATTAATAATAACTATAACATTTTTGGAAACATTAGTTGTTTTTTTTATTTTTAAAATTAAGTATGCATTAACCCTAAGTTTACTCTGTGGACTATTAGACTTACTACCCATCTTCGGTATAGGAACTATATATCTTCCTTTAATAATAATATATTCTATATCTAATAATTATATAGTCGCGTTAGGACTTTTTATATCTTACGTACTTATTACAATAATAAGACAAATTATTGAGCCTAAAATTGTATCTTCATCACTAGGTATCCACCCTGTTGCCGTTCTCGCTTCTATATTTATAGGCCTTAAAGCAAATGGTATTCTCGGTATGTTATTTTGTATGTTTTTACTAGTATTTTATAATATATTAAGGAAAGTTAAAGTTTTATAGAATAGAAAACCTCATGCGTGGCTAAACTCCAAGTAGGAGGTTTTTTTATGGTAAATAAGATAATTTTAGATTCTATGTCAAGTGATTGCATTTTTAAATTAAGAGATACAATAAGTCAATATATTTTTCCAATAATTGAATCCGCAAGACCTATTGTTGTTTTATGTATTGGTACCGACAGGTCTACGGGTGACAGTTTAGGACCACTAGTTGGAAACAAGATCAAATTTTTAGTTAGAAACAAAATCCATGTCTATGGTAGTCTTGAGTGCCCAGTACATGCAAAAAATTTATGTGAAACAATTGATGAAATTAACTATTCATATCCAAACCCTTACATTATTGCAATTGATGCTTGTCTTGGAAGTTTACAAAACGTAGGAAAAATTATTGTTGAAGAAAAACCTTTAAGCCCTGGTGCAGCTATGAACAAAAATTTACCTAAAGTAGGCGATTTAAGCATAACAGGAGTAGTAAATATATCAGGGGCCTTCGAATTCATGGTTCTTCAAAATACAAGACTATATACCGTGATGATGCTTGCTGATGCTATTTCAAAAGGTTTATATCATTCAGTGCTAAAAACTATAGGCGACAGAAAATATAGTTCTTTTTATGATGACTTTAAAATAAAAAATGTTGAAGGTTAACCTTATTCATAATTTACAAAAAAATATAGAATTAAAATATGATATTTCATGTTTTAATTCTATATTTTTTTGTTTTATTTAATTAATATTCTTAATTACGCTATCAAAAATCTAAAATTTATTATTATTTTGAAATTATTGCTTGCTCTAATACTTTATTTTCTTCATTTGACAATTCATACCTAGATATTCCTTTATCTATTGGTTTTGCATAAGTAGTACTCTCGTCTCTACCGTAAATGCTTGTCAATATAACTCCATTACTGTTTGCATCTAACAATGCTAAAGAAAAACTTAAGTCACTCCCCATATCTTCAAAAGCTTTATATCTTATAATTGAAGTTTTTTGCACACAAGATGTTAATCTTCCATTTATTTGTTCATACAACTGTTTCATAATTTCATTTTCTTTCTTAACTTCATCAATTTTGTCTAAATAAGATATAACTATTTCTTCTAAATTTTTTGTACTTGCACCTCTCATTAGCCTTCTGTATCTTGATTCTATTTTGCTTAAAGATGTATATGTAATTATAACTATTATAATTAATATAATTACTAGAAGTATTAGAGCTATTGTTATATATATTTGTGTACTATTTATAAAATTTATTATACTCTCCATTAAAAATTACACCCTTCCCCTTATGTTTCACGTGAAACATTATATGTTAAAAGTTTCTAAAATTCTCTCAAAATCTTCTTCTGAATAATATTCAATTTCTATTTTACCCTTGCTTTTATTTTTGTGATTTATTAAAACCTTAGTGCCAAAATGATTTTCTAATTTATTCATTATATCTTTATAATATATATTATTTTCTGTTTTGACTTCCTTTTCTTTGTTTTGATTTCCAAAATTTTTAACTAACCTCTCTGTTTCTCTAACATTGAGCTTATCTTCTATTACATTTTGAGCAATTTCATATTGAAATTGTTTGTTATCTAATCCCAATATAGCTCTCCCATGTCCCTCTGAAATCACTTCATCTACTATGTAATCTTGAACTCTTTCATCTAAATTTAATAATCGCATACAGTTTGTTATAGCTGTTCTTGATTTAGATACCTTTTTGCTTACTTCGTCCTGTGTAAGACCAAAATCTTTTAATAATTTTTTATATGCAATTGCTTCTTCTATAGGATTCAAATCCTCCCTCTGGATATTCTCTATTAATGATATTTCTAATACTTCTTTATTGTCTAAATCCATAATAATTGAAGGAATTTCCACAAGTCCAATACTTTTAGCTGCCCTAAATCTTCTTTCACCTGCTATAACTATGTATATATTTTCTTGTTTATTTAAAATAATAGGTTGTATAACTCCATGTTCTTTTATTGATTGTGCCAATTCAGATATCTTTTCAGAATTAAATTTTTTTCTTGGCTGATCTTTATTAGCTTTAATTAAATTTATAGGTACTTGAAAAACGTTAGAACCATCTTTATCAATTTCTTCCTCTGGTATTAGGGCACCTAACCCTTTTCCTAATCCAAATTTTTTACTCAATTTATATCATCTCCCTTGTCTATCTAAAAATTCGTTAGCTAATTCTTTGTATGCATCTGCTCCTTTACATTTATCATCATAAAGCATAATAGGCAATCCAAAACTTGGCGCTTCTGCTAGTCGTATGTTTCTAGGTATTGTTGTAACATATACTTTGTCATTAAAATATTTTTTAACTTCTAAAGCAACCTCATTACATAGTTTAGTTCTATTATCATACATACTTAAAACTATACCCTCAAATTCAAGCTTTTTATTTAAAGATTTCTTTATTAATTGGATAGTATTTACTAATTGACCAACACCCTCTAAAGCGTAAAATTCGCATTGGATAGGAGTTAACACATTGCTGGCAGCCGTAAGAGCATTAATGGTTAAAATGCCTAATGAAGGCGGACAATCTATAAAAATATAATCAAATTCTCCTTCAATTTCTTTAAGTTTCTCTTTTAATATATTTTCACGATTACTTTTATTAATTAACTCCACTTCTGCACCAGCAAGTTCCATTGTAGAAGGGACCAAATACAAATTATTTACAAGTTCACATTCTTTTATAGTATCTCTAATGGATATATCAGATATCAACAAATCATATGTTGATAAACTTATGTTTTTCTTATCAAACCCTAATCCACTAGTAGTATTACCTTGGGGGTCAATATCTATAGTTAGAATTTTCTTACCCTGCATAGCTAAATACGAGCATAAGTTTATATTCGTAGTAGTTTTGCCTACCCCTCCCTTTTGATTAAAAATACATATGGTTTTCATGACTACACCTTCCATTCAAAATAATATTTATGTTTCGACATGTTATATCTACATATAACCTATTATATATTTATGTTAAATATTTTAATAGTACTTTTTAAGATATTTAACATAAAAATAAATAAAAAAGCAGAATGTTTCACGTGAAACATTCTGCTTTTTTATTTATTTTTTAGGTATTCTTATAATTACTTCTATACTATCTTCTAATTCTTTAGATTTGTATTGAGCATTTATGCCGTATTTATCAAAAACTTGTTTTATAGTATTTATGTATACTCTAGGTGTGAAAATTCCTTTTATTCTCTTCTTTCGATGAGTACCAACTTCATTTTTACATAAAATCAATAATTCTTTTTCTATAAGTTCTTCCGTATTTTTAACATTAAGTGATTTATCGACAATTACTTTAAGTACTTTTTTCTGAATATTCACATCAGGCAACCTCAGCAAAGCTCTAGCATGCCTCTCTGTAAGCTTATTTTCCACCAAAACATCAATTATTACCTTATCCAATTTAAGTAATCTTAACTTATTTGCAATAGTTGATTGCTTTTTACCAATCATTTGTGCTAAATGTTCTTGTGTATAAGAATGATCTTTAATAAGATTATAATAAGCTGTGGCTTCTTCAAAAACATTCAGATCTTCTCGTTGTAAATTTTCAAGTAATGCAATTGCTGCGGATTCCTTGTCTGTAATATCTATAATAATAACTGGGACCTCTTCAAGTCCTATTTTCTTAGCTGCTCTTAATCTTCTTTCACCTGCTACTAATTCATATCTGCTTTCCCCACTTTTTCTAACTGTTAGAGGTTGAATTATTCCATAGGCTTTTATTGATTGAGATAGCTCTTCAATCGTTTCTTCATTAAAGTGTTTTCTAGGCTGATAAACATTTGGAGAAATTAATTCTATAGATACGTAATTTACATTATTTTTCATAATATACCATCCCTCAATTTTTCCTTTTCCTTTAGTGTCTCTTTTTTACCTTTTATTAATAATTCTATTTTTTTTTATTATTTCCTTCTTTTGTTTATGTTTTCCATAATACAAATTATAACATTTATCATACAATATAGTCTTATAACTCCTACCTAAGAAGTTATTTCTCATTTTTTATAAAAAATTAAAATAAAGGATTCTTAGCAACTGTTCCTGCTTTTCTAGGATATTTTCTATTGGTAAAAGAAATTTTTTTTATTATTACTAGATTATGATTTAAATCACTATCCTCAATTTGAACCTTTTCAATATGCTCTATTCTTCCGCCAAGCAACCTAATTGCATTTTTTGATTGCTTTATTTCTTCTTCAACTGCCGGGCCTTTCATAGCCACAAAATATCCGCCAACTTTTACATATGGTATACAATACTCACTTAAGACTGTTAAATTAGCAACAGCTCTTGAAACTGCCACGTCAAACTTCTCCCTATATTGCCTTTCTTGTGCAAAATCCTCTGCTCTTCCGTGAATAGCTTTAATGTCATTCAATTTAAGAGAGTTAATTACTTCATTTAAAAAATTAACTCTTTTATTAAGTGAATCCAGTAACACTATGTTAATTTCAGGTTTTATTATTTTCATAGGTATGCCTGGGAAACCTCCACCGGTACCTATATCTATTATATTTTTTGCATTTTTTAGCTGATTAAACTCAAAAACCTTTAGAGAATCAATAAAGTGTTTTTTTACTATAGCATCATCTTCTTTTATAGCAGTCAAATTAACTTTTTCATTCCATTCTTTTATAAGATCCTTGTATTTCATAAATTCATCATATTTTTTCTCATCAAATTTTAGTCCGACATTATTGCTAGCTTCATTTAATATATCAAAATATTCCATAATTCACCTCTATATTTTTCTTGTTATTTGCTACTCTTCAACCTCGGTAACGTTCATTATCTTTAGTTAAAATCATTTTCCCAAAATTTATTAGTAATTATCTAAGGTCTGTCTATCCCTTAGAACTATTACTAATTCTCTTTTGTTGTTCTAGATATATCATTAGAACAGACATATCAGCAGGGGAAACTCCTGATATTCTAGAAGCTTGACCTATACTTTCCGGTTTAATTCTACCAAGTTTCTGCTTAGCCTCATTTCTTAATCCTTTTATATTGTCATATTTTATATCTTTTGATATTATTTTATTCTCAAACTTCTTAAACTGTTTAATCTGATCTAATTGTTTTTGTATGTACCCTTCATATTTTGAAACAATATTAACCTGCTGTTGTATGTATTTATTTAATTTAGGCCTATCGCTGTCCAATTTTTCAACTATAAAATAATCGAGTTCCGGTCTTTTTATAAGTTCGTACAAACTTATAGGCTTTTTTAATGGTGTTGAATTAACAGAAATTAAAAATTCTTCAATATCTTTTTTATTTGTAATCTGCAAATGTTTTATTCTTTCAATTTCTTCTTCTAACTGCATCTTCTTTTTTGTAAATATTGCGTATCTATCTTCTTTAACAAGTCCAACATTATATCCAATTTCAGTTAATCTTAGATCAGCATTATCTTGCCTTAATAATAATCTATACTCTGCCCTCGATGTCATCATCCTATAAGGCTCATTTGTACCTTTTGTAACTAGATCGTCAATTAAAACTCCGATATAACCATCAGACCTCTTAAGTATTAATGGTTCTTTACCCTTAACCATAAGCGCTGCATTAATTCCTGCAATAATGCCTTGAGATGCAGCTTCTTCATATCCTGAGCTTCCGTTTATTTGACCCGCTGAGAATAATCCTTTAATGTTTTTAAATTCCAACGAAAGTTTTAGATCTGTTGAATCTATACAATCATATTCTATTGCATAAGCCGTTCTCATAATTTCTACATTTTCGAGTCCCTTTACCGTTTTTAACATTTCTACTTGAATTTCTTCAGGAAGTGAACTAGACATACCTGCTACATACATTTCTAGCGTATTCTCACCCTCTGGTTCTATGAATATTTGATGTCTTTTTTTGTCTGTAAATCTCATTACTTTATCTTCAATGGATGGACAATACCTAGGCCCTGTGCTCTTAATTGAACCATTGTATAATGGTGATCTCATAATGTTTTTTCTAATTACATCATGAGTAGTTTCATTAGTGTAAGTTAAATAACAGCATAGCTGATTACGACTTATATCTTCACTAATAAAAGAAAATGGAACCACTTCCTCGTCGCCAAATTGAACTTCCATTTTAGAGAAATCTACTGATCGCTTATTTATTCTAGCTGGGGTTCCCGTTTTAAATCTTCGGAGTGTTATACCTAAATCAGCTAAGGAATTAGATAGTTGATTAGCTGGTTGTAATCCACTAGGACCCTCACTATAACTAAGATCTCCAATTATAACTTTTGATTTTAAATATGTTCCAGAAGCTATAACTATAGCCTTTGTTGTAAAATATGCATCATTTTTTGTAAGTATACCCTTTATATGACCATTTTCTACATCTATCGATACTACTTCTAATTGTCTTAATTGCAGATTTTCCTGCTTTTCTAATACATTTTTCATTCTGCGCCCATATGCCTTTTTATCTGCTTGGGCTCTTAATGAGAACACAGCTGGACCTTTAGATTTATTTAGCATTTTTGATTGTATATATGTATTGTCAATATTTATTCCCATTTCACCGCCAAGTGCATCTATTTCCCTTACTAAATGTCCTTTAGCAGTACCACCAATATTAGGATTACATGGCATTAAAGCCACACTGTCTAAATTAATGGCACAAATTAAAGTCTTACACCCTATTCTTGCAGATGCGAGTGCCGCCTCGCAACCTGCATGACCAGCTCCAATAACTATAACATCAAAATTTCCTGCATCATATTTCATATTTCTACCTACTTTCCTAAACAAAATTCTGAGAATATTTTATGTATAATATCTTCATCTAAAGCCTCTCCAGTAATCTCGCCTAAATTTGTCCATGCATTTCGAATATCAATTGATGCCAAATCTATAGCTGATGTATATTCTAATGCATTTAGTGATGATTCTAAATTTTCCTTTGCTCTTATTAACGATTGTTTATGTCTATTATTAGTAACAAAAACTCCTTCAGTTTTAATTTCTCCGTTAAAGAACAAGTCTTTTATATATTCTCTAACATAATTTAGTCCTTCCCCTGTTTTTACAGAAATGTTAGCTATATATTTAGACTTTAAACTTTGTAATTCACTTATATCTATTTTACCACCTAAATCACTTTTATTTAATAATACAATATATTTTTTTTCTTTAATATATTCAATAATTTCTTTATCTTCAATACTGAGCTTAATACTTGAATCTAATAACAATATAACCAAATCTGCCTCATCTATTTTTTCTTTTGATTTTTCCACTCCTATTCTTTCAACTTTGTCATCAGTTTCACGGATACCTGCAGTGTCTACTACTTTGATTGGTATACCTTCAATGCTTATATATTCTTCTATTGCATCTCTCGTAGTACCTGGTACATCTGTAACAATAGCTCTTTTCTCTTTAACAAGAGCATTTAGAAGTGATGATTTTCCTACATTAGGTTTTCCAACTATAACAGTACTAAGGCCCTCTCTTAAAATTTTGCCTTCATCCGCTGTGCTTAAAAGTATATCTATTTCATTTATTATTTTAGTAACGTCTTTAGTAACATCTTTTGCAGTTACTTCCTCTATATCCTCTTCTGGGTAATCAATAGTAACTTCTATATGTGCTATTACACTAAGTAATGCAGTTCTAATAGTTTTTATTTCCTTGGAAATAGAACCTTCCGATTGCATAAGAGCTGATTTCATACTAAGCTGCGTCTTTGCTCTTATTATATCCATAACGGCTTCTGCCTGACTTAAATCAATCCTACCATTTAAAAATGCCCTTTTAGTAAATTCTCCTGGTTCAGCCATTCTAGCTCCTGCGCGAATAACTTCTTCGAGTATTCTGTTAGTCCCAACTACTCCTCCATGACAATTAATTTCAATAGTGTCCTCTGCAGTAAAACTTCTAGGACCTTTCATATATGAAATGATTACTTCATCTAATTTACTTTCATTCTTATCTACCACATGGCCATATCTCATAGTATAAGACTTGAAATCATTAAGTTTCCTATTATTCTTACCTACAAATATGCTATCTACTATTTCTAATGACTTATCGCCTGATATTCTAATAATAGATATACCACCTTCGCCTATGCTAGTTGATATTGCGGCTATAGTATCAAATTCTTTCATTGAATATGACCTCCTAATTTTATGCGTATTTATTATTATATCCTGTTTAATTATATTCTATCTAAGTAATTTTATTATTTATATTATATTTTTTAATTGTATTCGTAAAATTCAACGTTTAATTGTTAACATGAACTATATATTAGTAACTTTGAATTTTAAGAATAAAATCAATGTTACAATTATTTTCATGAATTTAAAAAGAAAGCCCTTAGGCTTTCTTTAAATCAACTACAACTTTTCTATAAGGCTCCTCACCTTCGCTAAATGTATAAACATATGAATCATTCTGAAGCGTAGAGTGTATTATTCTTCTCTCATAAGGTTTCATAGGCTCAAGTTTTAATACTCTACCACTAACCCTTACCTTATATGCAATTTTTGATGCAAGCCTTTTTAAAGTTTCTTCTCTTTTTGCCCTATAATTTTCAGTATCCAATACTACTCTTTTATATTCTTCATCATGTCTCTTGTTTACAACTAAACTTACAAGGTATTGAAGCGCATCTAGTGTCTCTCCTCTATACCCAATTAATAAACCCATATTAGGTCCAATAAGATTAACCTTAATCTCATTGTTTTCATATTTAAGATTTACTTCTGCTTTCATATTCATAGATTTCAATACTTCATTTAAAAAAGTTTTAGCTTCATTTAAACTATCTCTTTTAATTGTAACTCTAATTTTAGCAGGTTTTACCCCTATAATATGTAAGAAACCTTTGCTTCCTTCATCTATAGTTTCTACTTTTACTTTATCTATTGTAACTTTTAATTCTTTTAGTGCATTACCTATAGCATCATCTACGTTTTTTCCCATCATTTCTATAATCTTCATATAGTTATACACCCGCCTTTCTAAATATAAAATTAGGCACTTGTGTTAAATTTATTTTTTGCTAAGCTGTACATTATCCGTTTTTTTACCAAGTTCTGCTTTATTTATAACTACAGTTTGAACTACTTGTATTACGTTATTTATTACCCAATATAATACCAAGGCACCTTTAAATTTAAGACTCATAAATCCCATAAAAATAGCCATTCCAGTATTCATTGTTGATGTTTGTTTAGATTGAGAACCATCTGCTGTTGGCGGTTGCATAAGCTTTGATGAAAAATATGTTGTAACAGTAGACAATATTGGTAATATATACATTGGATCAGGTTTTGTTAAATCTGGTATCCATAAGAAACCAGCACCCTTCATGTTTAATGTATTAAATACATAAAATAAAGCCAACAAAATAGGCATTTGAATTATCATTGGTAAACATCCACCCATTGGATTTACTCCATTTTCTTTATAAAGTTTCATTACTTCTTGCTGAGCCTTTTGAGGATCACTTTTATATTTTGCCTGAACTTTCTTCATTTCAGGTTGAATTGCACCCATTTTAGCAGTTGATTTAAGTTGCTTAACACTTAATGGTAACAATATCATCCTTATTATAACAGTGAAAATAATTATTGTTAGTCCAAATGATAAATTATAATTTGGTATAACTGTATGCACACCACCATGTATCAAAAAAAAGAATTTTTGAAGTGGTTGGACTATAAAATCCAAATTAAAGTTCAAATATAAAACCTCCCGAATAGTTATTTAACAGGATCAAAGCCTCCCTTATTATAAGGATGGCATCTCAATATCCTCTTTATTCCCATAAATAAACCTTTTATAGCTCCATACTTTTCAATAGCTTCTAAAGTATACTGAGAACATGTGGGATAAAATATACAACAAGGCCTCTTAAGAGGTGATATATATTTTCTATAACACTTAATGCCCAGTATAAGTATTTTTTTCATTATTAATTAAACCAGCTTTCTTAAGCAATTTCTTCAAGGCATTCTCTATTTCTTTATAATTTTTAGTATTAGAAGGATTCCTTGCAATAAAAACCAAATCATATCCTGTCTTTAATCCTTCATTGTTAAGCCTATAGCTTTCTCCTATTAATCTTTTAACTCTGCCTCTAGTTACACTATTTCCGACTTTTTTACTTACGGATATTCCGCACCTATTAATTTCTTTACTATTTCTATAAATATACAATACTAATAATAGGTTAGAAAAGGATTTTCCTCTTCTATATACTGTTCTAAATTCAGTATTCTTTCTAATTCTATATTTCTTAACATTAATGTTCATATTAGCCGCCCTCTTTTCCGCAAATTGCAGAAAAAGGCCACATTAGCGGCCTTTATGCTGTCAATCTTTTTCTACCTTTTTGTCTTCTTTTCTGAAGAATGTTTCTTCCAGAAGCGGTTTTCATTCTCTTTCTGAACCCGTGTTCTTTTTTTCTTTGTCTTTTTTTAGGTTGGTAAGTCATGAACATATCTACTACACCCCTTTTCTTTTAAACTCATACATTATAGCAATAATGATGCAATTGCATACGTATGGTTTTACTATTAGATTATATAGTCACATTCTCTTAATGTCAAGATAAGCATTTTTATTGATATTGTTAATATTTTTTATATTTATGTGTTTTTTTGTGGATAACTTCTTGAACACCTTGTTATTTTTTGATATTATATAAGAAAGAACTGTGAATAACTTAATTATAAGTAAAGTTATTCACAACTTGTGGACAAAACTGTGAATAACTATTACAATGTTGTCTTAAACTTCTTTTTTTTTATATAATTTGACTATATGAGCAGATTTAATTCATATTCAATCTGTTAATAACTTTTTTTTAAAGGTTGTTTATAATTTATAGTTTTTAAAACATATAAACATAGTTATTAACATGTGCATATTTTTATTGCTATTTATCAACAACCTACAATATATTAATTTATTGTTCATAACTTTGTTTATATATTGTTTGTTTTTACATAAAAATTTTTTTTATTTAAACTGGAGGGCAGGAAATGAGCACCCAAATTAAAGATATCTGGGAAAAAACCTTAAGTATAATAAAAGGCGAACTTACAGAAGTTAGTTTTAATACTTGGATTAAAAGTATAGAACCCATGGCCTTAGATAATAGTACATTTAAATTAGGTGTTCCCAATAATTTTACCAAAGATATTCTTGAAAATAGATATAAAGATTTAATAATGAATGCTGTTAAATTACTTACATCTAAAACATATAAAATAGAATTCTTTATATTATCTGAGGAAGTAGCTGAAGTTGAAACACCTAAAGAGAAACGAGAATCTGAAAGACATAACCTAATAGTTAATGATGAAATGTCTGCAACCTTAAACCCAAAATATACTTTTGATTCTTTTGTCATTGGAAATAGTAATAGATTTGCCCATGCAGCATCGCTCGCAGTAGCTGAATCCCCTGCGAAAGCTTATAATCCACTATTCATTTATGGAGGAGTAGGTCTTGGAAAAACACATTTAATGCATGCAATAGGTCATTATATATTAGCAAACAATCCAAAATCTAAAGTTGTTTATGTTTCTTCTGAGAAATTTACAAACGAACTTATTAATTCTATTAAAGATGATAAGAATGTAGAATTCAGAAATAAGTACAGAAATGTAGATGTATTATTAATCGATGATATTCAATTCATTGCAGGTAAAGAACGTACGCAAGAAGAATTCTTCCATACATTTAACGATCTTCATGAAGCAAATAAACAAATTATCTTATCTAGTGATAGACCCCCTAAAGAGATACCTACCCTAGAAGATAGGTTACGATCAAGATTTGAATGGGGACTTATAGCTGATATACAACCACCAGACTTTGAAACTAGAATAGCTATTCTAAAAAAGAAAGCAGATGTTGAAAATTTAAATATTCCTAATGAAGTAATGGTGTATATCGCAACTAAAATTAAATCAAATATACGTGAACTAGAAGGTGCTCTTATTAGAATAGTAGCTTTTTCTTCATTAACAAATAAAGAAATTGGCATAGACTTAGCATCGGAAGCCCTTAAAGATATTATATCTAACAGGAATTCAAAACAAGTGACTATTGAACTAATACAAGATATAGTTTCTAGCTATTTTAATTTAAAAATTGAGGATTTTAAATCTTCAAGACGTACTAGAAACATAACATTCCCAAGACAAATAGCAATGTATTTATGCAGAAAACTTACAGATATGTCACTTCCCAAAATAGGTGAAGAATTTGGCGGTCGTGATCATACAACTGTAATACATGCATGTGAAAAAATATCTAATGGTCTTAAAGTAGATGAAAACTTGCAAGATAACGTAGCCGAACTTACTAAAAAAATAAGTCAAAAATAAAAAATTTTATTGTTAACAAATGTTGATACTATTTATATATAACGCTGTGCATAAAATAATACATAATACCTAACTGTTAATATTGTGGATAACTGCGATTTTTTTTGCACACTTATCCACAATTACTTTTATTTAGTATTGTTACATAGTAAAGGCTAAGATAGGTTTTTAACATATCAACAGCCCCTACTACTATTACTACTATAAATAATTATTATCTTACCTATCTTTAATCAATTTCCCATGTGGATAAGGAGGTCTTTTTTTAATGAAGTTTATATGTGAAAAAAGTATGTTACAAGAAGCAATTTCAAATGTTCAAAAGGCTATTACTGGAAAATCAACAATGCCTGTACTACAAGGTATATTATTAGTTGTCAAAAATAAAGAGGTAACACTTATAGGATCAGATATTGATCTAAGTATTGAAGCTAAGCTTGATGCTGAGGTTACAGAGGATGGAAGTGTAGTTCTAGATTCTAAGTTATTTGGTGAAATTATAAGAAAATTACCCAATAGTGCAGTAGAAATAAGTTCTGAGATAAATAACTCTATTAAGATAGTATGTCAAAAATCATATGCTACTATAATACATATGAATAGTGATGACTATCCTAATTTACCCAGTATAATTGAAAATATGATTTTTTCAGTTTCTCAAAAAGTATTAAAAAATATGATGAAAGGTACAATATTTGCTGTTGCACAAGATGAGACTAGGCCAATACTAACAGGTGTTTTGTTTGAAATAAAAGATAAAAAACTTAACCTTGTAGCTCTTGATGGTTATAGAGTCGCTTTCAGAAGCGAAGACGTAGATAATGATAATAGTATAAATGCTGTAATTCCAGGTAAAACTTTAAGTGAAGTATCAAAAATATTAGAGGAAACTGATGAACCTGTTAATATTACATTTACACCAAATCATATTTTATTTAATCTTGGGAAAACAAAAGTTATTTCAAGATTATTAGAAGGTGAATTCATAAAATATAGTTCAATAATACCTGAAGAATATAATCTAAAAATAACAGTTAAAAGGTCTGAATTACTAAATTGTATAGAACGAGCATCACTTATGGCAAAAGAAGGAAACACTAATTTAGTAAAATTTAATATAGAAGAAGATAACATGGTGATAACTTCTAATTCTCAATTGGGAAAGGCAAGAGAAGAAATAAATATAATTTTGCAAGGTGAGCCTCTTCAAATTGCATTTAACTCAAAATACCTAATAGAATTGCTTAAAATAATGGAAGAAGAAGAGATTGTTATGGAATTTTCAAGTGGTGTTAATCCTTGCGTAATAAGAAATAAAGAAAAGAACAATTGCACATATATGGTATTACCAGTCAGAATAAGAACAACTAATAACTAAATAAAGTATTTATAAAAAATAATTTAATAAGAAGGCGGTTTTAATATGAATGAAATAAGAGTAGATACAGGTATAATAAAATTAGATGCTTTTCTAAAGTGGGCTGGAATTGCGTCTCAAGGTTCAGAGGCAAAATTTTATATAAAAAATGGTGATGTCAAAGTTAATGGTGAGACAGAAATTCAAAGAGGTAAAAAACTAGTTAAAGGTGATATAATTGAGTTTAATAATGAATCTTATAAAATAATTTAGTTTATTTTTATGCACCGAAAGATTTTTAAAATCTTTCGGTGCGCAATTTATGTCTATAAAAAAAAATTATATATTTTTTTTTTATCTTTATAAAATATTATAAATATATATATATGTTATAATCTTAATAGGTGAGTGTATGCATATAAAATATTTACAACTAAGAAATTTTAGAAATTACAATGAATTAGTTATAGAACTTAATAAAGGTACTAATGTATTTGTAGGGGATAATGCACAAGGAAAAACAAATATTTTGGAGGCAATTTATTATTGTAGTTTAGCTAAATCTCATAGAACAAATAGGGATAAAGAATTAATAAATTGGAAAGCTTCAGATGCATATATAAAACTTTATGTGTGTAAAACTAGGTTAGACAAAAAAATAGAGATAAAAATCTTTAAAGAAGGTAAAAAGGGAGTTAATATAAATTCAATAAAAGTTCAAAAATTATCTGAATTAGTAGGAAATTTCAATGTGATTATGTTTTCACCAGAAGATTTAAATATTGTTAAAGAATCACCATCGTATAGACGTAAATTTTTAGATATAGAGTTATGTAAGTTGAGCAATCATTATTATTATAGTTTATCTCAATATAAAAAAATTTTAAGTGAAAGAAATATAGCTATAAAGAAATGGAATACAAACATTGATATTATAGATGTATATGATAAACAACTTAGTGAATTTGGTTCGACTATAATAAAACATAGAATTAATTATATAGAAAAATTAAACATAATATCAAAAAAAATACATAGTGATATAACATCTAAAAGTGAAGTGATTGAAATTAAATATTTAACTCCTATAAAAGAGTTAGATAATATAAAAGAAAACTTTTATATGCTTCTATGTAAAAATAGGAAAAGAGATATAGAAACTAAAACTACATCAATAGGACCACATAGGGATGATTTCTCTATAGATATTAATGGTATCGATGCTAGAATATTTGGATCGCAAGGTCAGCAAAGAACTTCTGTTTTATCTATTAAGTTTGGAGCATTAGAAATAATAAAAGAAATAACTGGAGAGTATCCAGTCCTATTACTTGATGATGTTTTGTCTGAATTAGATACAAAAAGGCAAGAATATATATTAAATTCAATAAAAGAGGTTCAAACATTAATTACTTGCACTGGTGTTAATGCTATAAGAAAATATTTAGGCCCGGAAAGTAAGATATTTGAAGTTACGTCAGGTAAATTAGAAGAAATTACATAAATTAAAATTTAAAAGCATCGTAAGGGAGGATTTTATATGTTTTTACATTTAGGAGAAAATGTAGTAGTACCTATAAAAGATATAATAGGTATATTTGACATAGAAACTACTATGTATAGTTCGGACACTATACAATTTTTAAGAAGTGCTGAAGAAGATGGTTTTGTAGAGCGTATAACAGATAATATCGCTAAATCTTTTGTAATAGCTGAAGTAGATAAAAAAAGTAAAATATATTTATCACCAATATCATCGCAAACTTTATGCAAGAGAACTGAAACTGTATATTATGAGCTTTAGAGTAAATTAGGAGGATATACATGGAAATAAATAATGTTTATGACGAGAGTCAAATACAAGTACTTGAAGGATTAGAGGCTGTACGTAAAAGACCAGGTATGTATATAGGTAGCACAAGTCTTCGTGGACTTCACCATTTAGTTTATGAAATTGTGGATAATAGTATAGATGAGGCATTGGCAGGTTTTTGTAAAAATATTAATGTGTTAATACATCCAGATAACTCGATAACAGTTATAGATGATGGTCGTGGAATGCCTGTAGGTATTCATCACAAAATGAAAATACCAACTGTAGAAGTTATTATGACAGTGCTTCATGCTGGTGGAAAATTTGGTGGTGGAGCATATAAAGTATCAGGCGGTCTTCATGGTGTTGGATCATCAGTAGTTAATGCTTTATCTGTTGTTTGCGAAGTAGAGGTTAAGAAAGATGGCAAAATATGGAAACAAACTTTTGCTAAAGGAAAAACTACCAGTACACTTGTAAATATAGGAACAACTACTGAACATGGAACAAAAGTTTTTTTTAGACCTGATCCAGAAATTTTCGAAGAAATAAATTTTGATTTTGAAACACTTTCTCAAAGATTAAGAGAGTTAGCATTTTTAAATAAAGGGCTAAGAATAACACTTTCGGATGAAAGAGATGATAAAAATAAAGAATTCATGTATGAAGGAGGAATAAAATCCTTTGTAGATTATTTGAATAGGAATAAGGGAACCATTCATGATACCATATACATGGAGGGAAGTAGGGATGATTATGTTGTTGAAATAGCTCTTCAATACAATGATACTTATGCAGAAAATATATTCTCTTTTGCTAACAACATAGATACAGTAGAAGGTGGAACACATCTAGTTGGTTTTAAGACAGCATTAACTAGGGTAGTAAATGATTACGCTAAAAAATTTGGATTTCTAAAAGATAATGATAAAAATTTATCAGGTGAGGATGTACGTGAAGGTCTTACAGCTGTTATATCTATAAAACTTACTGATCCTCAATTTGAAGGTCAAACAAAGACTAAACTTGGGAATAGTGAAGTTAGGGGTATAGTTGACAGTATAGTTGGTGAGGCAATTAGTAATGTTCTAGAGGAAGATCCTCAGCTTGGTAAAAATATAATAGATAAAGGATTAAATGCAGCTAGAGCCAGAGAAGCAGCAAAAAAAGCAAGAGAATTTACAAGACGTAAGTCAATACTTGAATCTACTACTCTTCCAGGTAAATTATCAGATTGTGCATCAAAAGATCCTATGGAATGCGAAATATACTTGGTCGAAGGTGACTCAGCGGGCGGTTCAGCAAAACAAGGTAGAGATAGAAAATTTCAAGCTATACTTCCACTTAAAGGAAAAATAATGAATGTTGAAAAGCAGAGAATTGATAAAATGTTAGCTTCACTTGAAATTAGGGCTATGATAACTGCTTTTGGAGCTGGTGTAGGTAAGGACTTTGATGTAACTAAAATAAGATATGATCGTATTATTATTATGACAGATGCAGATGTAGATGGAGCTCATATTAGGACTCTACTATTAACATTTTTCTATAGATACATGAAGGAATTAGTAGAACAAGGGCATGTATATGTAGCACAACCTCCGCTATTTAAGGTTTCTAAAGGTAAAAAAGAGCATTATGTATATACCGAAAAAGAACTTCAAGAAACACTTGTGGAATTTGGTGGGAAAGATAGCAATACTGATATACAAAGATATAAAGGTCTTGGGGAAATGAATCCAAACCAGCTTTGGGATACAACAATGAACCCTGAGGAGAGAACTATGCTTAAAGTTCATGTAGAGGATGCAATGGCAGCAGACGAAATATTTACTATTCTCATGGGTGATAAAGTAGAGCCACGTCGAGAATTTATACAAGAAAATGCTAAAAGTGTGCTTAATTTAGACATATAGTTTAGTAGTATATTAAGCCATTAAAGTAATTATCGTCATCCGTGGAATATTATTGAATTATTCTCCAGAGTGGCATTAAAATATTTTGTTTAAAGAGGTGTAACATGGATAATAATCAGGGGAAAATTTTACCTGTTGATTTAAGAGATGAAATGAAAAAATCTTATATAGATTATGCAATGAGTGTTATTGTAAGTCGTGCTCTTCCAGATGTACGAGATGGACTTAAACCTGTTCATAGAAGAATATTATTTTCTATGCATGAACTAGGACTAACACCAGAAAAGGGATATAGAAAGTGCGCTAGAATTGTCGGAGATGTTTTAGGTAAATATCATCCACATGGCGATTCAGCAGTATATGGGGCATTAGTTAGAATGGCCCAAGACTTTTCGCAAAGATATACGTTGGTTGATGGTCATGGTAATTTTGGTTCTGTAGACGGTGATGGAGCAGCTGCAATGAGATATACAGAAGCTAAAATGAGTAAAATTACAATACAGATGCTTCGAGATATTAATAAAGACACAGTAGATTTCATTCCTAACTTTGATGGAGAAGAAAAAGAACCATCAGTATTACCTTCAAGATTTCCTAATCTTTTAGTTAACGGATCAACAGGAATTGCAGTAGGAATGGCAACAAATATACCTCCACATAATTTAATAGAAGTTATAGATGGAGTTCTTATGGTTATTGATGATTCAGAAGTTACTATAAGTGATTTAATGACAAAAATAAAAGGTCCAGATTTCCCTACAGGAGGAATCATTCTAGGAAGGGCTGGAATAAAAAGTGCTTATGAGACAGGAAGAGGAAGAATACTTGTAAGAGCCAAGACAGATATTGAAGAAAATAAAGGAAGAAATTCAATTATAGTAACGGAATTACCTTACCAAGTCAATAAAGCAAAACTTATAGAAGGTATTGCCGATTTAGTAAAAGAGAAAAAAATAGATGGAATATCAGATTTAAGAGATGAATCAGATAGAGAAGGTATGAGAATTGTTATAGAACTTAAAAGAGATGCAAACCCTAATATAGTATTAAATAGATTATTTAAACATACTAGGATGCAGGATACTTTTGGAGTTATAATGATAGCTCTTGTAAATAATGAACCTCAAACTTTAAATCTAAAACAAGTTTTAGTTTATTACTTAGAACATCAAAAGGATGTAATAAGGCGAAGAACTCAATTTGATCTTGATAAAGCATTAGCAAGAGTTCATATTTTAGAAGGTCTTAAGATTGCTCTAGATCATATTGATGAAGTAATTCGTTTAATAAGAGCATCAAAAACTATTAGTGAAGCTAAAGAAAGTTTGATGAATTCATTTAATTTATCTGAAAAACAATCTACCGCTATAGTCGAGATGAGACTTGGTAGACTTACAGGTCTTGAAAGAGGAAAGATTGAAGATGAATACAATGAATTAATTAAAACAGTAAATTATTTAAAAGGAATTTTAGCAGATGAATTAGTATTGTTAAACATAATTAAGGATGAGCTAATAGAAGTTAGAAACAAATATGGCGATACTAGAAGATCAGCAATAGAAAGAAATCCATATAGCTTAGATGAGGAAGATTTAATTCAAGAGCAAGATATTGTAATAACTCTAACTCATGCAGGATATATAAAGAGACTTCCAGCTGATACTTATAGTGCTCAAAAAAGAGGGGGTAGAGGTATACAGGGTGTTACTACAAAAGAAGATGATTTTGTAGAACATATATTTATAACTACAACCCATAATAATATTTTATTTTTCACAAACAAAGGAAAATCATTTAAATTAAAAGCATATGAAATTCCAGAGGGTGGAAGAACAGCAAAGGGAACAAACTTAATAAATATTATACCTTTAGCTAATGATGAAAAAATTCAAGCTGTTATATGTCTTAAAGAATTTGCGCAGGATAATTATCTTGTAATGGGAACAAAAAATGGTTTAATTAAGAAAACATCACTCGATAAATATGCATCTATTAGAAAGAATGGTTTAAATGCAATAAATTTAAGAGAAGATGATGAATTAATTGGAGCTGCAGTAACTAATGGAAATAGTGAAATGCTGTTTGTTACAAAAAATGGATATTCCATAAGGTTCAGTGAAAAAGACGTAAGACCTATGGGAAGAACTGCAACTGGAGTTAAATCATTAACTTTAAGGGAAAATGATATTGTAGTATCTATGAATATCGTTACTCCTGAAGAAGAACTTTTAGTTATAAGTGAAAATGGTTTTGGAAAAAGAACGTTAGTTTCAGAATACTCACTTCAGCGCAGAGGTGGTAAGGGAGTAATAACTTATAAGGTTTCTGAGAAAACAGGAAAACTTGTAGGTGCTAGAATAGTAAAAGATGGAGATGAAATGATTCTTATAAACAGTAATGGTATTGTTATAAGATTAAATGTAGCTGGAATATCAACTACAAGTAGGAATACTATGGGAGTAACTTTGATGAGGAATGGTGAAGGAGACAATATAGTTGCTATAGCTAAAATAAATTGTAGTGATTTAATTGGTACAGATGAAGATTCTAATCAAGAAGAGGCTAAACCTTTGTTGAATGAATCAAATTCCGTTGAAGAAAATACTAAAGAAATATCTGCTGATGAGCAAAATAAATTAGGAATAGATAATGAGCCTGACGGCAAAACAGAAGATTAAAATAAAAAGTAACTATTTGAAATATTTTCAAATAGTTACTTTTTATTTTTATATCGAAATATAACTAACCAAGTGTGTCTTGATCAATAAAACAGAGGAAAATGAAGAATAGTTCAGTAATACTCACTTGATATATGAAAGAATAAAACTAATATAAATACAGCATTACATAAATTTGATACAATACATCTTGTCGTTACAAATTAGTAACAATAAGAGTTTAATTTTAATAGTTGAATATTTATCTAAATATAGAAAAATATATTGACAATGTTAAAGTTAAATAGTAAAATAGTAGAAGTCGTCAATTGATGGCAAACAACAAATTGGTCTTTGAAAATTAAACAGAGAAATAGGTAAAGAAATGAAATAATATTTTGTTTTAACCAGTTAATTACTTTAGTATAAAGTAAAATTTAGTCGTAAGACTAAAAGTATTGTAATGAGCTCGCGTACCAACTTAACTGTTGGCAAAGCAACTGTAGTTGATTAACAACATAACAGTTGTCGCAGATTAATCATTTCAAATAAAAAGTGTAAACTTTTAAATTGAGAGTTTGATCCTGGCTCAGGACGAACGCTGGCGGCGTGCCTAACACATGCAAGTCGAG
>NZ_JAHLEC010000054.1 GCF_018861705.1 Clostridium psychrophilum
TAAAGTCTGGTTAAATTATTTTGTAGATTGGATAAATGAATGTGCAGTTTAGTTATTTGAATGGATAAATTAATTTGTAAATGTTAGGATAAGATAAAGTGTAAATCAACAATTATTAATATTAAAATTTCTCTGATTTCTCCGTTTGAACAAAGCACAGGTTCAAAAATAATGTTCCAGTATACCTCGCTTCCGTTTAACATAAGTCTTCTTTTATTTAAATACTTAATTCCCTTTTCCTTTAACACCTCTTTAACACACTTATAATATTCACTTTTATTAAACATTTTAAACAAATCTTCAACTTCACTATTTTTGATGTCTATGACTGAATTAACACTAGGCCTTAGTAGTTTTATGATATTAAATGCCTTTTTATTAATATCTACAATCTTTAAATCTGAACATGATAATCTAACAACCGGTAAATCAAATGTATTAATCATTCCACTAACTAATTCGTATCGACTTTTTATAGCTTCTTCATGTTTAAAATAATCTGTCATATCCCTACTACAAAGAACACCTAAACTAAATTTCCCTTCACTGTCATATATAGGAGTTCCATTTACATCTACTTGATATGTTTTATTTGGTGACTTTACTATCATCCTCATATTTTTGAATTCTTCGCCCCTCAAAACTCTATGAGCTGGATTGTTTTTGAGCTCGATCTTATCTCCGTTTATATCATAAAACTCAGATGGATTATAACCATCAGCTATATTGTCCATCTTATTATAAGATGAGAAAAACATTTCCCTTGAAGTTTTATTAAGCAATGTATACCGTTCTTTATCATCAAAAATAGCAATAGAATCTGATATATTTTCTATAATAGCTTCTAATTCTTTTTTCTGTTCTTCAATTTTTTTTGATTGCTCAATTGTTTTAGTAATATCATGAAAACAAGATACTATAATTGTTAACTCGCCAAATGCATCATAGATTGGAATTGAACTAATCTCTGCAAAATATTCCTTATTAGGATGGCGTACAAATATTTTAACATTTTTCGATTTTTCACCTCTTAAAGCTCTAACCGATGGAAATTGTTCAAATGGTATTTCATCACCTTTCATATTAAATACTTTAGTGTCCTCAAGAGCCTGCGCTATATTAATTCCAATATTCGATTGGTAAATCAATCTTTTTGCTTCTGCATTAACCATTATAAATTCACCTTTATTATTAGCAAACATTACTCCTTCAGATAAATTTTCAATTATATTTACTAGCTGTGTATTACGTTGCTCTAATTGTTTTTTTTGATTAATAAGAATACTATTTTGCTTGTCTAAATTCTGATTTTCAAAAATTTTCTCATTAACCTCGCTTACGGTCTCAAATATATATTTAATGATTTTATTCTCAAATATTGCTGTTTGAGTAAATTTCCAATAGGTTACATCATTTGAATTATTGTTAGCTTTAATTTCTTTTATATAACTATTCTTTCGTGTTTTGAAAATGGAATTCCATATACCTTCAACCTCGCTACCGCAAAACCCATGTACAATTTTCTTAATAGACCTGCCTAAACAATTACTATGTATATTATAAGATGAATTTATTAAGTTAAGATACTTATTATTTGCTTTAAGCAATGTTAAATTTGGCACACTATAAATTGCTGCGCCATCTATGTTATTTGTAAATACCTGTTCTACAAAAATAATTTTGTCATCAAGTCTAGAATTTACACTCTCTTCAAAAGTGTAAATTGCATTTTCTGTTTCATTATCGTAATAAAGCGTTATGTTAACTTCTAATGGACAAAGAGATTTTGTAAAAATATATTCTAGATACTTACCGCTTATGTTTTTAGAAATAATATGCAAATTAGTCTTTAACATTTCTTCTATTTCTATAAGTAATTTACCTATTAATTCTTCTAATCTAAAACCTGTAAAATCAAGAAACTCTTTATTAACCTCAGTGATAATATTCGCTCTAAAACATAAATATGGTTTATCTCTTCTTTTTTTAAAATTATTATCCAACATATAACCCCCATATTTTAAATTATAATTTGTTATTACTTATTAATCTTCCCCAATAAGTAATTAATAAACTTTGTTTTGCTTAAACTAGATAAATTATCTATTATATGATTTGCACCATCTGGATTTAAATTATATTCACTCACAATATCATTAAATTCATATACTCTTTCTTCTACCTTATTTTCCACTTTGTTTTCTTTTGCAACTTTTTCTTCATTATCTTTTATAACTATTATATTTGTATCTCCGCTTGGAGCTATACTTAAAATTTCTTGTTTTACATCCTCACTACCTACATTAATAATATTTTTAAGCAACCATTTTTCCACAACTTTATCTGAACTTATACCAAGTTTTTCTTTGCATTTTTCATCAACAAGTTCATTAAATAAATCTCCTGTATGACTATCAACCTTAACAAATATAACCTCAAGTCCTCTGCTCATAAATTCTTGCATTTTCTTATAATATTCCTTTGATGAATCTTCTTTTCTCCCCCAAAATCCTGTAGCATGGTAACATATCCCAACATAATCATGAAATATCACTACTTTCTTTTCACCTTTACTTAACGCATATTCACATCCTTTTACTGCGCCTTCTAGTTCCCCTGCTATTTGTCTTATATTTTTCGCTGAATTGCTTTTTCCACGACCACTCTCTATATATATAACTACTTCATTGTGCGTAGCTACCATTCCATAAGAATATTCCTCTGTAGTTGAATTATAGCTTCCATCAACATAAATATGAAGACAATCCTTTGGATAAGTATTATCTGTTTTTTTGAAAATATTTCCTCCATCACTTAAAAAATTCTCAGCTTCATTTACCTTTTCAAAACTTTTATATTTAGCACCTTTTACACCTTTTACATACTTTAAACACTCTGCCCAAGTTCCAACTATTTTATTTTCTATTTTTTCTTTAGTACTAGAATTATATCCTTCTTTTATTGCATAAACTTTCTTTCCCATATTAGACCTTCTCCTTTTTAATATAAATAATATGTTTATTTATCATCATCGAAGCTCACTTTTTAAAATTAATAATAGTATAATGCAATACCCCTGATACTATTATAAATTATACAACAAATGATAAAATTATCAATTATATTTTTTACATTATTTACATTTCCATAATCTATTAGATTTGATAGACAAGCCCTAAAAAACATATTATAATAGCCCATATAAGTTGCTATTGAATCGACGCAATGTCATATAGTATAAAAAATATATAAGCTATTATATCCGATATAATAGTATAACATTTAAATTAGCAGAAGCAAAAAAAATATATTATGCGAAAGGATGGTGAATGAAGCTACTCCGCAAATACTCTAATAGTATAGTGGATTACTAGCTTCTATCATATGAATAAAATTAAGAACAAATATATTTTAATTCCTGCTATAACTGCAGTTCTTTCCTTAGTATTTCTCATTATTGTGAATAGTACTTTTAAAGAATCGAAAAATAAACAATACACTGATTTTCTTAAAGATACCTCTAGAAGTAGCATTTCAACTGTATATGTAACAACTTCTCCCAAAATTCAAGTTAAACTTAAAGATGGTACTATTTATACAACTGATAATCCAAGAACTGACAACTTTAAAGAGAATTTATTAAAAGATGGTATAAATGTTTCTGAGCAAACTCTAACTAATCCAGCTGAAATAGCTTCAATTGCTGGTTTTGTGATTTCACTTATAGTTCTTGGAATAATGTTTTTTAAATCTACAAAAATAAAGTCAAAAGGTATGTTTTCAGCTACAAATCTTGATGTAACTGCTGTAGAGGATATAGGTTTTAACTTCGCTAATGTAGCCGGCAATGAAGAAGCTAAAGATAGTGTACAAGATGTAGTAGATTTTCTCAAAAATCCTGAAAAATATTCTGCTTACGGCGCTCGAATGCCAAAAGGAGTTATTCTATATGGCGATCCCGGAACAGGTAAAACCTTACTTGCAAAAGCCGTAGCAGGCGAAGCAAATGTACCTTTTTATGCAGTCTCTGGTTCTGATTTTGTTCAGATATACGTAGGGGTTGGGGCTGGGAGAATTAGAAGCTTATTCAAAAAGGCAAGAAGTCATGGTAGAGCAGTTATATTTATAGATGAAATTGATGCTATTGGTAAAAAAAGAGATAATGGACGTGGTGGCGGTTCTGACGAAAAAGATCAGACACTTAACGCACTTCTAACTGAAATGTCTGGCTTTAACGAAACAGAGGGCATAATTGTAATTGCAGCAACTAATAGGCTCGATATGCTGGATGAAGCTCTGCTACGTCCTGGTCGGTTTGATAGACATATTGAAGTTACATTACCTGATGTATCTGCTAGAGAAAAGATTTTAAAACTTCATTTTAAAAATAAACCTATTAAAAATATAGATTATTCTGAATGGGCACGTAAAACTACATCTTTCTCAGGCGCCAAGTTAGAAAACTTAGCTAATGAGGCAGCTATTATTGCCTGCAAAGACAATGCTGTATTTATTAGTAATCAGTACTTGGATAAAGCTTTTTCAATTATGCTTGCTGGTTATGAAAAAGTTGATAGGGACTATATTAAAGAAGAAGACAGAAAAATTACTGCCTTTCATGAAGCTGGACATGCTTTGATTTCACTTAAGATGTTACCAAATGATAAGGTATCTAAAGTAACTATAATTCCAACTACCAAAGGTGCAGGTGGTTATACATTAAGTATTCCTGAGGATACGCTTTATCAGAATAAAGAACATTTAAAGAAAAAAATAATGGTTCTTTTAGGTGGTAGAGCCGCTGAAGAAATTATTTTTGGAGCAAGCAATGTAACTACTGGTGCTTATAATGATTTGCAAAGAAGTACTCAAATTATAGCAAACATGATAACCGAATATGGAATGGGTGAATCTTTAGGTTTGCTCACTATGGGAAAACTAAGAGAGTCAGGTTTTACAAATCAAGAAGCAGTTTTCTCAGAATGCAAAAAAATGATTTCAGATTTATATGAAGAGGTCAAAGATATCCTGATTGATGGAAAAGATTCTTTAAATGCTATAACCACTTTATTAATTGATAAGGAAACTATATATCACGAAGATTTAATTCATATTATTGGTGTTAAAAATAATAATGGGGTTGCTTAGTATAAAGATATTGCATGTATACTAAATATATTTAATCTTCTTAATTATAATTAAGAATGTTCAAAAGTAAATTAGTGTTTTATACTTTTATATGATATATATAAGTAAAGGCGCATGAACACAAATAATAAGTTTCAGTACAAACTTGTTATATTGTTCATGTGCCTTAATAATCTTCTGCTTTAAAATTAACCATAAAAGCTATGAGCATTCCTCCAAGAAGTCCGCCTACATGGGCAAAGTTATCAATATTGGGCATAGTAGCCCCTATAAATATATTTATACATATAACTGACAAAATACTTTTTATAAACCCGCTTCCGGTTTTTTCTTTAGATTTAATTGCAAGAATAAGCACTGCTCCGAGTAGCCCAAAAATTGCTCCTGAGGCTCCGATAGAAACATCTGTTGAAAAAACATAACTAAATATTGATGCACATATTCCAGAAATAAAATAAATAGCTATATATTTTACTTTTCCATAAACTCTCTCAACCATAGGCCCTATGGCATAAAGTGAATACATGTTAACGCCGATATGTACAATTCCACCATGTAAAAACATGCAAGACACGAATCTATAATACTGACCTTGAGATATCAAATTATTAACCTTCGCACCAAGCATAATAAGAACATTGATGTCGCTATTAAATATACTACCTTTTGCATAAACAAGGCTTAAATATGCTGTCACTAGATACATAATAACATTTATAGCTATAATTCCAATGGTAATCCATGGTTTATCCCAAACATTTACCTTTTCGGTATTACTATGTATATTGACATTATTCATAACAGACACTATATCTTGAACCACTTGTGCATTTACATTTCCAGAATAATTCACTTTTCTCTTTAATACATTTACCCTTATTAGTGGCTTATCTAACAGATAATTTCTCGAAATATCTTCCTCATCATTATTAATTTCATCATCAGAAACTAATATATATACGTTGTTTTTATCATTTGGAATGTCATACTGTAATATTTCATTTATGCTACTTTTGTTCATAAATATCAAACGATATAATGCTCCGTTAATATTTTTGCTCACTGTCCATAACTGTGATTTATTTTTTTTACTTGTTATATCTTCCAATAAATAACCGTGTTGCTGAGTAATCCCAATTATAATAGCCTTTATATTTTTTTCTTTCATATTTTGCTCCTACCCAATTTATATATATTCTTCTTCTTTTCCTTTAATTTTTATAAAAACTTCTTTTAGTTCTTGTTTTATTAATTCACATATTTCAATAATAGCTTCTCCCACCACCATATGATCATCTGAATATTTAAATTTAACTACCCAAGTTGGATTATATTCGTCATCTACAACCTCAATATAATAACCTTTAGACTTAAAAATTTCTTCATTAAAACAATCATATATTGCGGTGTATTGCCACTCCTCAACATCAACCTGTGTATCAAAGGTTAAATTAATTAATTCTCCAGAATAATTTAACTTTGTAACAAATTCTGCTCCTTCTGAAGCTTCATAGCTTCCAATCTCTTTAACAAACTGATTAGTGTCTTTATCCACTTCCATTAATACCAATGAAGAAAATTGCATAAAACCCATCCCCTTTTATTCTTTACATTTTTTACATTCTTTACAAATTCCTTTTAAATATACATGACTTTCTGTAAGCGTTATTCCTGTTTTTGCTTTAATTTGCTCTTCTATTTGAGGTATAGGGCAATCTATAACCATTTTTTTATGACATAAAACACACTCAATTATATGTTTGTGTGAGTTGTTGTTCATAGTATAGTTATACATATTATTTCCCAAATCAAATTTATTTAAGATCTTTTTGTTTTCTAGCATATCTAAGGTTCTATATACCGTAGAGAGGTCTATTTTTATGTTATCTTTTTTTAATAACTCATATATTAAGTTTGCATTAATAGCCTCACTGCTACGAAATATAATTTCTAGTATGCTCTTTCTTGCATTAGTAATTCTAATATTATGCTCTTTTAAATATAAAATTACATTCATCTATATCACCTTACTATATTATTTTATTTGTTTTAATACTGCCAATAAATAATTCCACATTCTATCTGCTGACGCTATACTCAAATGTTCACTTGGCGTATGTGCATCATAAATATCGGGTCCAAGGGATATTTGATCTATATTACCTTCAAATTTTTCACTAAACAAACCACATTCAAGCCCTGCATGTATAGCTGCGATTTCAGGCATTTTACCATATAAATCGTTATATACATTTTTAAGTAATAACATTATCTTAGATTTTGAATTATATTCCCATTCAGGATAATTAGCTTCAAATTCGATAGTTGCTCCTACCATCTCAGCTATTACAATAGTTTCATCACATATTGATTTCTTTAAAGTTCTTACAGAACTTCTTATTGCAGAATCAAATACTATATTTTTATCATTAGTAATAACAATTCCTATATTTGTTGAACTTTGAACTAAACCCTCTATTGCCATACTCATACTCTTAACTCCATTGGGAATTAAAAAAAGTATTTGAAGTGCTTTTGTAGCAGTCTCTTGCGAAAAAACTTTATTTACTTTATTGTTCATGATTTCAATACTTAAATCAATATCAGGATCAGTAATTTTTAATTCATTCTTAAGTATAAAATTCCACTCTGATAATTTTTCAATAACTATTTTTTTATGGTTTTCTCTAAACAATATAATAGCATCTGCATGGCGAGGGATTGCATTATTTTTAGCTCCTCCACTTATAGAATTTATTTTAAAATCTATAACCGATTTTAAATCTATTAAAAAACGTCCCATAATCTTGTTGGCATTTCCTCTTTCTTTGTTTATTTCCATTCCGGAGTGACCGCCTTTTAAACCCGTTAATTTAATGTTAGCACTTATAAAACTTTGGTCCGCCTCTTCCCAAATTATTGGGAGTTTTATCTTCTCACGTACCCCACCAGCGCAACTTACCAAAAGTTTTCCTTCTTCTTCCGAATCTATATTAATTAATATCTTTCCATGTAGATTTTTAGGGTCTACTGCTTGAGCTCCAACCATACCTATTTCTTCTCCAGCCGTTACCAATAACTCTATTGGTGGATGTGAAATACTATTTGATGCAAGTACTGCAAGACTAAATGCCACTGCAATACCATCGTCAGCTCCAAGTGTAGTCCCATTAGCCCTTAAGACATCACCTTCTACTATAAATTCAATAGGATCCTTTAAAAAATCATGTTTAACATTTACATTTTTTTCACAGACCATGTCCATGTGACCCTGAAGAATTATACCTGGTGCATTTTCATATCCTTTAGTACCAGCTTTTTTAATAATAACATTTAATGCTTTGTCTTGAATTACCTGTAATTTATGTTCTTTAGCAAAATTTACAAGCCAATCACTTATTGCTTTTTCATTACCAGAACCTCTTGGAACCTCATTCATCTCTTTAAAATATTTAAATGCATTAAATGAATTTAAATTCTTTAATTTTTCTAACATGTTTATCATCCTTTCTTCTAAAAAAACATCATTTTAAGCCCAAAAATTATTAAAATTATGCCTCCAATGTAGTCTGCATATTTACCTACAACTTCAATTTTCTTTAAATACTTTGAAATTAAAAAAGCTATTGTAACCATTGCTAAAGTTACTAATCCAATAAACAATGTATCTTTTAGCAACATAACTTTAGTTATATTATTTAATACTGTAAAACCTACAACCATAGCATCTATACTTACTGATACACCTAATATTAAATACATCTTAGGTTTAAGTAATGGACAACTGCCTTGATTTTCAAGTCCTCCCTTAATCATAATAACCCCAACTACAGAAATAATCATGCCCCCAATTATTGTTGGCATTGAAGCTACATATGTATTAAAAAGAAATCCAGCATAAGCACCAATATATGATAATAGAAATTGAAATAGCCCAAAAGAAATTGTAAAACCTACCTTATTTGCAAATTTAGTTTGTTCATTTAAGCCTATACATAAGGCAACTCCAAATGCATCTAAAGATAGTGCTAAAGCAATTATAAATAATGGGTATATATCCATGAATTATCCCACTCCCTTCAATAACACTCTACAATATATTTAGTCCTATTTTTCTATTATTATTCTCATTTTTTAAAATTTATGTGTATAACTTTCCACATACTATTATCAATTATTCTCTCTTTCTTGTCAACTGTGCTTTTCTATAATAATGGTTAATGTTGAAAATATTATAATATAATTTTTATAACTGTATAATTTCAGTAACAATCTAGTATATTTTTCATATATTAGTATAGTAAAAATATTTGAAAGGAGCCTTTTATGTTCTATTGTCCAGAAAATAATAATAATAATTCTTATTCTCTATATAGAGAAAATCCTATGACTTCGTATTTTAGAATTCTTCATTCTTCACCTAAGTCGCCAGCAGTTGATGTGTATATAAATGACATACTAAAATTCAAAAATCTTACCTATGGTGCTTTTACAGATTATGTAGAAGTTATGACTGGTGACTACAATGTAAAATTGTTTGCAACAGGTACTAAAACTTCACCAGTACTTAATAAAAATATTTTTATTCCACCTGAAAAAATTTATACCGCTTGCGCTATTGGATTATTACCTAATATTGATCTACTGCTTGTGCTAGAGCCTAAAGTTATACGCCCTAGCAATAAAGTTTATATCAAATTTGCTCATTTATCACCCAATTCAGGCGCTGTAGATATTGCATTACCTGATGGTAAAATCTTATTTAGAAACATTAAGTACAAACAATTTACAGATTATATAGAGGTTTCCTCCGGTACCTACACTTTAGAAGTTAGACCAACAGGAACAAAAACTATAGCTCTATACGTGCCTAATATAAGACTAAAACCTCAGCGTTTTTATACAGTTTATGCTGTAGGTCTAGCAAATGATCGTCCAAGACTTCAAGCTTTAATTCCTCTCGATGGCAGTTCATATTTAGACTTTAGGAATTAACAATTATGCACAAAACAATTCAATATTAACAAAGTTTCTAATAAATCATAAAGCGCTGAAACACCTAGTGCTTTATTTTTTTATACTTCTTAAAAAATTTACAGCAATCATTTCATCAGTTATAATATTAAAAATATTATTTTTACATTTTATAGCTCCCGCCGCTTTAACTTTACTTTTTTCAGAAATTATGAGAAAGAAAGGATGGATAAGAGAAGGAGACTTAAAACTAAAACTTTAATATAATAAATTTCAGAAAAGCTGCAGGTCAACTCCCCTGCAGCTTCTTTATTTAGTTCTTTAATTATACAAGTCACTGTAAATTATTTTAAATACTTCTAAAGCTTCTTCAATTTTATCTTGTAATAAGTATTTTTTATTTTCTAATTGTAATATACCTTCATCTGTAATTTTATAAATTTTTTGTGCTTTTTTAGATTTGTTCCACTCTCCAACAACCAACTTTTCTTTTTCCAACTTTTTCAAAAGTGGATATATTCCACCAGTACTAGGTATCCAAAGACCATTCGTTCGTACGCCTATCTTATGAGATATATCGTTTCCATTAGTTTGTTCTAAACTTAAAATATATAGCACATATAAAGGTAATAATCCTTTTGTAAATACCTGACCTACTGCTTCTTTTTCTTTTTTAACTTTTCTAAGTTGTGAAAGTTTTTTTTTGTATTCCAAGTACAATTTTTTTTCCTGCACGTTAATGTCTATCTCACTCTTTTTGTTTGATATATTAGCCATTTATATTTATGGCTCCTCTATACAAACCATTCCTACTAAACCAGGTCCGCTATGAACTCCTGATACAGGACTTATATATCCTCCAAATTCTACTGAAATAGCGTTTGGATGATTACTTATTTTTTCCATTACCTTTTTAGACTCTTCCAGGGCATCACCGTGCACTACATAAACTTTACACTTCTTTTTATCTAAAATATTGCTTGTAAGTTCCACAAGTTTATTAAGAGATTGCTTTCTTCCTCTTACCTTTTCACATGTAATATACTTACCATCATCACCAAATGTAATTATAGGTTTAATATTTAAAAGCTCAGCTATTGTTCCTGCAACTTTCCCTATTCTTCCACCCTTCTTTAAATACTCTAAAGTACCTACTACAAAATATAAATATATTCTATTTTTAATAGACGGAATAGCTTTAACTACCTCTTCAAAACTTTTTCCTTCTTGTATTAACTTTCCACATTCAGTTACTATTAACCCTTCACCAAGTGCTATAGACTTCGAATCACATATATGTGTGGTTATAGTTGGATGATTCTCACTTATAAGTTTCATAGCATTATATATACCAGATAATCCTGTTGATAAAGTTATTGCTATAGCATGAGTATATCCCTCTTCTTCTAATCTTAAAAACAATTCCTCCATGTCCTTCATGGATGGCAAAGATGAGGTAGGTACTTCTTTTTTCATGTTACTATAAACTTCTTGTGGTGTAATATCTATATTATCTAAGTATTCTCTATCAGAATAGATAATTCTAAAGGGTAATACATTTATATTATATTTATCTATTGTGTCACTTTTTAAATCACTCGTAGTGTCTGTAATCAGCGCTATTTTGTTCAAATTAACCCCTCCTAATTATATAATATTATTATATCACTATAGTATATGTGTATCAATAGTGATACATAAACACTCATTTATATTAATTTGTCCAATATCTATATTTGTATACACATCTATGATGAAATATACTGGGACAGTTAATAATATTTTATACTTAAACTCTAGACTTATCGGAACAGTTAATAACTCTAAAAATATATTACAGCAAACCCCTTTAGTTGCTATTAACTAAAGGGGTTTGTTTAATCTAAACTTCATAATTTCAAACCCATAGTGTTGAAACTACATTAAATCTCCAATATATTTCACAAGTTCTAACTCACTATAAAATACTTTAGAATACTTCATAGGTTTTCTTCCTATTACAAATGCTAGTATATCGTTATCTATAGCTGCTTTAATTTTATCATAAGTTCCTCCTTGAACTCCGCTATCCTTCATAAGTATTGCTTTAGCCTTATATTCTTTAATAAATCCACAATTTAATTCGTAACCTACAGGACCTTTCATAGCTACTATATCATCAACTCTTATCCCCTTGTTTAAAATTTCTTCAAGAACCTTAACTGAAGGTAAAACTCTATGTATTACTCTATTCTTTAATTTAAAGCATATAATTTTATCTATATTTCTACTACCTGTGGTGTTCAATATGCTTCCCTTAACTTTTAAAAGATATGGATATAGACTATCATAATCTTCCACAACAATAATGTTTTTATTTTCTTTGAATTTTTTAATAATTGATGGCCTCTCATATCTAACATATTGTACTCCATAAACCTTACATGCTTCAATTGCATTGGAAGTAATTTCCAATGCATAAGGGTGAGAGGCATCAATTAGTATTTTTATATCATTGTCTTTAATAACTTGCATTAGACCTACTAAATCTAAAGGTTTTTCATTAAATACCTTGTATTTATAATTTTTCAAAAGATCTGCTCCATATGCAGTTGCCGTTGATATTAATATATCATCTGTAAACTTATTTAATCCAGAAAGAATATTTTTACCTTCTGAAGTACCTACAATTACACCTATCATATTTATTCACTCCTCCCTGCTTACTTACTTAAAAATAATGGGGACGGTTAATAACTAATTTGCATTTATTGAACCTAAACTCACGGTTAGAAACGCTGATTATAATCAGCTATACTCTGATAAAGGCCGGGACAGTTAATAACCTTTCCCTGTTTATTGATTATATTAAGGCTTAATAGTTATTAACTGTCCCTTAACCTTCTCCCAAATTAACTGCCTTATTCTAAACCTTGTAACCTCTTGGTGTTATAAACTTACCATCTTTTACGTAGCTTTGGCTGTTACCGATTATAACAATTGATAACATATCAACTATTTCATCGTCAAAAGAATCCAATGTTGATATTCTTACTGCTTGTCCAACTCTAAGTGCATTTTTAACTACAGCTATTGGAGTAGTTCCGATTCTATATTTTCTTATTATATCTATACTTTCTCTTAGATAATGAGGTCTACCCGTACTTTTAGGATTGTATAATGAAATAACGAAATCACCTTCTGCTGCCAATTTGACTCTCTTTTGAATCAATTCATAGGGGGTCATTAAATCGCTTAAGCTTATATTACAATTATCATGCATCAAAGGGGCCCCCAGCACTGAAGCTGCAGCTGATGACGCTGTAACTCCTGGAATAACTTCAACTTCCTCATCTACTCGAAGCTGATGTATTAAGCCTGCCATCCCGTAAATTCCAGAATCACCAGTACTTACTATACTTACTACCTTATTATTACTGAGTTCTAATGCCCTTTTGCACCGTTCTTCTTCACCCTTCATGCCTGTAGAAAAAATTTCTTTACCAGCTAATAATGGTTTTATCATATCTATATATTTATTATAACCTACAACTATATTACTTTCCTTTATGGCATCCATTGCTCTTATTGTCATATGAGAAATGCTTCCTGGGCCTATTCCTATTACATATAATTTTCCCAATTTAACATCTCCTTCACTATCTGATTTTTCCTTTGCGAAACATATGTGTAAATGTTTTATCATACAAACGACTTTTATCATATTCGCAATCTATAAAATCACCTACAAGGATTTGAGCACATTTTGTAATTTTAGCAATTTTTACTTTCTCTGCTATATCATCTAAAGTTCCAATAATAGTTCTTTCATCCGCCCAAGTAGCTCTTTCAATAACAGCTATTGGTACATTTCTTCCATAACCAGCTTTAAGTTTTGAAACAACCTTATCTATCATGCTTATAGATAAGAAAATAGCCATAGATGCTCCAATAGATGCAAGCTTTTCTAAATCCTCAGTTTCTGGTACTGGAGTTCTTCCCTCTACCCTTGTAAGTATTAGCGTCTGAGTTACATTAGGAAGCGTAAATTCTTTTTTAATAGTCGCTGCTGCTGCTGAAAATGAGCTTACCCCTGGTACTATAGAATAATCTATATCTAATTTATCTAATTCATCCATTTGCTCTTTTATAGCTCCATATATAGCTGGGTCTCCAGTATGCAATCTTACTACAGTTTTATTTTCACTATGTGCTTTTTTCATAACCTCTATAACATCCTCGAGTGTCATAGAAGCAGAGTTATGAACTACTACATCTTCCTTGCAAAACTTGATATGCTCAGCCCTTACAAGCGATCCAGCATATATAACCACATCTGCACTAGATAATATGTTTCTTCCCTTAACTGTTATTAAATCCACATCACCTGGTCCTGCGCCTATAAAATAAACCATTAAATCCACCCATCCTTTATTTAATATTGTTGAATTAGTTATTAACTGTCCCGTCTTAATCTTGTTTTTCTTTACTCTTTCTTTGCAATTATTAAACTCATATATTCTTTGTTTTTTAAAATATCTTCGCGACATCGAAGGACTTCTTGTCCTTCCCTTCCTGCTCTTTTAATATATACATACTTGTACCCCTTTGCCTCTAAACAGTTTAAAACCTCTTCTTCTATTTTATAGACCTTCATAATTACTAAAAACTTCTCATTCTTTATGGTATCAAGTCTAGATGCTGGTAGTATTAAAAGCGGTTCGTTCCCAATTACTAAGTACTCATTGGCGATGCTTGCACAAGCACAAAATGAAGTTATCCCCGGAACTGTTTCAACATCATATCCACTTTCCTTTATATAATTTAAAAGATATATATATGTACTGTACACAAATGGATCTCCTATAGTTAAAAAAGCTACATTTTTACCATCCTTAAGCTTTTCTTCTATAGCTTTAAATGCTTCATATATTTTAGACTCCTGCTCTGATCCCCCCATAGGAAAATGTTTAACTAATACTTCGGAATCCTTATTAATATATTCTTCTGCTATTTCATGGGCTATACTTTTCCCACCATTCATAGCACTAGGTACTACTATAACATCACATTTTCTAATGGTCTTTATTGCTTTTATTGTAAGTAATTCCTTATCTCCAGGTCCTACCCCTACACCATATAATTTTCCCATATTTTATCCTCCGTATCTAATTAAGCACAGACAAATAAACAACAAATGCATATATCAGCTTAATCAATTATACTTTCTATAACAACCACACTTAAATTTTCAAAAACTTTATCCTTAATTTCTTCTACTGTCCCTTTTACTATTCTTTCATCCACATATGATAATTCTTCTCCCACATATATTGTGGCTTTAATATTATTGTCAAAAAGTTTTTCACATAAAACTTGTGGTGAATTACTTTTATCAGTAAGCCACACAGATACCTCATGATTACGTACAATTTCTATAAACTTTTCTTTTCTTCCGTGCATGCTACCTAAGTAAGCATTTTGCCATGGTTTCTTAAGTTTACACATTAAATATTGAAAAGAACTTATGCCAGGAACTATTTCAATCGTTCCATTATAATTACTCTTTATATAGTTAGTTATTCCATAAAAACATGGATCACCTGATGCTATTATAGCAATGTTTTTATCTTTGCTTACTGTTATATAATTCAAAATATCCTTTAATGATCTCACTATTGTTTTTTTAGTACCAATTTTAGATATACTCGTTGTGGCTCTTGCGAATCCTATAATTACATCAACTTTTTCCATAGTTTCTACTGCTAAAGGAATAATGTATTTAGGGCTTCCAGGACCAATTCCTACTATATAAACCATATACTCTGCTACCTTTCACTATTTAATTGTTTAACCATTAGTTATTAACTGTCCCTAACTATTTCCCCTTGTGTCACACAAAATTCCCTTATTCATAGAAAACATAATAACTTCAGCTGGAATGGTTTCATATGTATACTGAAATAATCTTTTCTTTACCTTCTTTGCAATATTATCATATATTTCATTGTAATCATCACCTAATAATTTTATTGCTCCCTCAGTAGTTTTTTCCTTATAAACCTTAGTAACAATCTCTGTAGGTGCTCCTATTAGAGCTAGTTCTAGAGCTATTACTTCAAGTCTCACATCACATACTCTGCTGTGGGTTTGAAAACATCCAGCTGCTATTTTACATGTTTTCCCAATATGTCCTACAAGCATAATGCTTTCTACCTGTTTTTCCATACAACAGTTCAAAGCAGAACCTATATAATTTGAAACCATTACTACATTATCAGTTTTAAGTCCAACCTTCGCAACCATCTCTTCCCCCATATTACCAAAAACCAAGGTGAGATTTTTATGCCCTGCAGCTACTTTTTGAGATATTTCTATATTAATAGATTCCGTAAGTGCCTCCTGTGACATTGGTGTTACAATACCTGTAGTTCCTAGTATTGATATACCGCCTTCAATCCCTAGCCTTGGATTAAATGTTCGCTTGGCTACCTCTTCCCCCTTAGGTACAAACACAGTTATCGCAACCCCATTATCTTTTGGTAACGCCTCTTTTACCTCTTTCTCTATCATTCTCCTAGGTACTGGATTTATCGCCCATTCGCCTTTTGGTACATACAATCCTTCTCCTTTAACTATCCCAACACCTTTTCCACCTTTTAATGTATATCCCGATTTTGATTTTTCGGCTCTCGCCCAAATTTCCATACCATCTGTTACATCAGGATCATCTCCTGCATCCTTTATAATAGAACATTCAACAAAATTTTCTCCCTTAACAACCTTATCTATTGGAAGTAATAATTCTATACCCTTTGGGGTATCTATCCTTATCTCGTCTATTTGGGTATCATAAAACAAGATTTGTGTTGCAGCTTTTGCAGCTCCTGCAGCACAAGATCCAGTTGTATATCCACATCTAAGTTTTTTACCATTAAAATTAACATATAAATCTAGCACTGTTATACACCCCCTGATAAGCTTCCTATTTATTTTAAATATATAATAACTACGAAACTCCAGTTACATGTTAATTTCTATCTACTATCATATACATTAGTGCGTTTAATATAGATGCAGCCACTGAGCTTCCACCTTTTCTTCCTCTCACAACAATCATTGGGAAATCTACTTTTTCAATTTCTTTTTTAGATTCTGATGCTCCGACAAAACCGATTGGTGCTGCCAATATAAATTTTGCATTACACTTTCCTTCCTCAATTAGTTCTTTCAATCTAAACAAAGCTGTTGGCGCGTTACCAAATACAAAGAACTCAACTCCATCCGCTACCGCTTTCTCAACTGCAGCCATTGAACGCGTTATATGACGTGCTTTTGCTATCTCTGCTACTTTTTCATCACTCACGTAACATATTGCATTACAATTTAAATCTTTAAGAGCTTTCTTATTTATACCAGCCAATGCCATTTTTGTATCAGTATATATAATTGTTCCCTTTTTAAGTAACTCTACAGCTGCATCTATTGCACCATCTCGAATGTAAACTATATTTTTATAGTCAAAATCTGCTGTGGTATGTATTACTCTTTTAATTATTAAAAGCTCTTTATCAGAAAATTTATGTTCTCCCATTTCTTTGCCAATAATTTCAAAACTTTTTTTCTCTATATCCATAGGTATTTTTATATAATCCATATTCAAATCTCCTTTTCTTTTAACACAAAACCAAAAGTTAAAGCAAGTAAATATTACGCAAAACCCATGGGGGACAGTTAATAACAGATCATCTTTTACAGGTTATCACACATAAATTTTTGTAGTGGTTACTCACCCCAACCTAGTTAAAAATATCCTTTGCCCACTGTAAATTTCCAAAAAAATGTACATGTCCATAAGCAGCTATAGTATTTTTCTTAGTATATCCACATCGCCACCTTTTCAAAGTTCCATCATACATCTCTTTAGAAATGCTTAGCACCTTTTCTTCCGATATATTAACAAATGATTTATGAAATTCATGACAATTTATTCTCATATTTTTTGTTAAAACATTATTCTCTGTTTCTACTTTAGCCTCTGCATATCCGAAATTCTGAAGTTTCGAAGTTATTGTATAACACCCTTTAAAAAAGCCCACTGTACTATGTGATACTCGTTCTTCGCCTTGTTTTCTCTCCCCTTGGGTAAGATACATTAGTCCACCACATTCAGCATAACATCTCAGGCCATTATCTAAAGCTTTTTTTATACTTTCAAGCATAGATGTATTTTCAGATAACTCTTTTATGAATACCTCAGGATAACCCCCACCTATATAAAGAAAATCAATATTACTTGGTAATTCTTTATCAACAATTGGACTAAAGTATATAACCTCTCCCATTTCCTCTAAAGTTTCTAAATTTTCTTTATAATAAAAGCTAAATGCTCTGTCATAAGCTACAGCTGTTCTTTTTCCCTGATTCTCTACATGAAAATTATCTACATACTTTTTACTTTCTTTGAATTTATCTAATAATAAATCCATATTTATATGTTTTTCTAACAAGTTCGCACATATTCCAATTTTTTCCTCTAGATTCTCTATTTCACTACTTTGAACTAGACCTAAATGCCTGCTTTCTAAACTTAATCTATCGTCTTTAGGAAGATACCCTAAGACTTCCAAGTTGCAATTTAATTTAATGGAAACTTTAAGTAGTTTATAATAACTTTCTGTTATGTTGTTTAATATTATTCCCTTAATATTGGCGTCTTTAAAATTAACTATTCCATTAATTTCTGCGCAAAGAGTTGCTACTTGTGCCTTTGGAGATAATACAAGTATTATCGGTAAATTCAAAACCTTAGACACATGATAAGTAGAATAAGATGAGTCTACCCCTTTCCCATCATATAAGCCCATTACACCCTCAACTACTGCTAAATCACCATTTCCTCTAGAAAAGCTGGCCTTAACTCCATCTTCTCCCATAAGGTATAGATCCAAATTCCGTGAAGTTGTACCTGTTATCTTTGTATGAAAAGCTGGGTCTATATAATCAGGTCCTACTTTGTATCCCTGTACATTAAATTCTCTATTCTTCAATGCTTTCATAATTCCAAGTGTTACAGTTGTTTTCCCACCACCACTTGAATCTGAAGCTATAACTATACTTTTCATATATACTCACATCCTTTTGCGCACTAAACGCTAAAGTTAAATTATTTATTAACTGTCCCCAAATGTTTTCACCCTGTTTTCACCCTAGGCTCTAAATTTTTTAAACACCCAATCAACTTTTCATTTCTATCTTTATCCTTAATAGCAAACCTTACATATTGTTTATCCAATCCTCTAAAATTATCTGCTTTTCTTATAACAAAACCTTTATCAAGACATAATTTGTATAGTCTTTCAGATGTTATCCCACTTAGTTTACATAATACATAATTCCCATAAGTTAAAAATACTTTCTCTATAAAAGAAATGTTGTTTAAATTTTTTAAAAAAATAGGCCTTTCTTTTCTTATCCATGTTTTGCTTTTTTCTATGTATAATTCATCCTTTAATACGTATCTTGCAGCAACTTCTGCAAAACAATTTATATTCCAAGGATTTTGTTTTTCTCTGATTTTCTTTAATAAGCAGGCATTGCTACTTATTCCATACCCAAACCTTATGCCAGGAACTGCGAAAAATTTAGTTAAAGCTCTTATTATAAATAAACATTTGTAATATTTAACCAAACTTTCAAAGCTATGCTGCTTATCCCCTGTAAATTCTATAAAAGCCTCATCTATTATTATAACTTTATTATTACTTTCACAATACTCAAGAATTTTTTGGAATTCTGACTTATCTATAATATTGCCATTAGGATTATTAGGATTACCTAAAATCACACCTTCAACATTTAGTAATTTATTTAATATATCTTTATAATTATAGGATAGCTCACAATGTTCATGTTTTAATGTGGCATCCTCGCTAATATTTTCTTTCAGGTATGAATACTCTATACTACAATTCCACTTTTTAGCATCAATTTCATATTCTACAAAGGAAGGCACAACAATTAGCAAACTTTTATGACAAGCTATAACTAAGTCAATTATTTCTGCAGCCCCATTCCCTAAAACAAAATATTCCTGAGGGCAACCAATATATTCTCCTAAGTTTTTTAACACGTTTCTATATTGTATATCTGGATATCTGGTTAGTGCATCTACCGCCTCACCAATATTTTCAATGAAGCTTTTAGGCACCCCTAATGGATTTATATTAGAACTAAAATCTGTTAGTTCTCTGCCCTTAAGTATCCCATTAGTATAAACATCTCCACCATGTATCATTAAATACCTTCCTTTCCAATTACAAATGAGCTCAACTGTCATCTTTACATTTTAAATACCCTTAGGTGTTTTTCCTACATTCTTAAACGTTTCATTGATTACATCATTAATATGTTGTATATATATATCTTGAACATTGCTATTTTCTCCTAACCCATGCAGATATAATTTAACTTTAAACCCATCTGATTCTAAAATATTTTTCCATGAGTCTTCTGATTCTCCCACCATATCATTCTTTACATGATCTCCTGCTACAAGTAGTAATGGCATCAGTGTAACCTCTCTACTCTGCTTTGCCATTAGGTTAGGTATTACTCTATCTAATGTTGGATACCCTTCTACTGTTGCTACGTGTACATTTTGAAAGCCTCTATCCCGTAAAACACTTTCAAAACAGCAATATACTGCATTTGCAATATGATTGGTACCATGACCCATTAAAATTACTGTGTCATTTCGTGGTAACTGTTTTGTGAGAGCATCTACCATTATAGAATAATCATCAGGTACACCAGCTTCTTCTCCCTTAAAGCATATAAGAGGTCTCCCTATCATAATGTTTTCAAATGCATTAGAAATCTTGTACTTCTTAACTACATTGTTTATATAATCAAATTCTGATCCAGGAATAACATGCAATGGCTGAACAATTACATCTTTATAACCCTCATTTCTCAATTTTTCCAAAGCTTCCTCTGGAGTATCAATATGAATATTGTCCCTGTTTTTAAGAATTTTAAGAATAACATGTGATGTAAATGCCATTCGTATATCATAATCTTCAAATGTATGTTTTATTTTTTTTTCTATTTCATCAATAGTTACCTTTCTTGCATCTTTATATGTTGTTCCAAAACTTACAACTAATATTGCTTTCTTCATTTTTTTCTTCCACCTTACTAAAAATTATTAATTATTTTATTTATTTTTCTAAATGTTGTTCAAAAAACAAAAAAGTAGTGCACTTAAGATAGCGACTACTTTTTAATTAATTTATAATTAAATTAACTACATTAAAAAGTTCTTTCCCTCCGAAAGCTTGTTAACATCATTTAGGCAGGTCTCCTGGCTTTTGATTTTTCCTTAACTTACCGTTCTTCATTGTTAAAACGATATTGCACTACCTTTGGGCAATGTTCCTCATCTTACATCTGCAAACTGGTATTTAAAGGTTTGTCATCAATTACAGTAGCGGGGGCTGCTACGGATTTAAACCGCATTCCCTTTTCACCTAATACTAGGCACCTAAAATTCTATTTGATTTTCTATTATTAGTTTATTATATTTATGCCAGACTGTCAATATTCAGAGTTTACACTCACCCATAGTTAGGGACAGTTAATAACTATTTCAACTATTTCAACTGAAAACTAAACAAATGAATATCATCTTTCTTCATTGGCAATAATCTAAAGAAAAGTTTATGAGAGAGGTGATTTTTGTGCCAAGAATGCCAAGAATAAAAACAACCAAGTCAATATTTCATGTTATGTGCAAAAGTATTAGTGAAATAAATTTATTTAGAGATGATGAAGATAAGAAAAAATATTTGTTTCTTATAAAAAAATATAAAACTTTATATAGTTTTAAACTGTATGGATACTGTCTCATGGATACACATTCACATCTGATTATTGATGCAAATGGCTCAGATATATCCAAAGTAATGCATGGAATTAATTTTTCTTATGCAATGTACTTTAATAAAAAATATAAAAGAGAAGGGCATCTATTTAAAGATAGATTTAAGAGCAAAATAGTTAATAATGAACGATATTTGAAAACTTTATCATTATATATGCACAATAATCCTACAGATATAGTTGAATATAAAAATTGCCCTGAGAAATATATTTTCTCTAGCCTAGCAATATTTTTAGGAAAAAAACGTGACTTCTTCAATTTAGTAGACTATAGATTTATTATGAATCTTTTTGGTAATGGCCTTAAAAAAGCACGTAAAAATTACTATAACCTTGTTTTTAGGTGCAACAAAGAAAAATTCAAGCAAGAAGTTGAATTTCGAGATGAAAAAACGGAATATAAAAATGTAAGAAAAATGTTTGCTCGTAACTTTAAATCAGAAGATATAATAGAATATATAGTATCAAAAATGAATATATCAAGGATCCAACTATATACTAAATACAGCCGAAAGCTTGTACAAGCGAAATCATTAACAGTAGTACTAATGAGATCCTTTTGTAATTTTAACTCTAGTGATATATCTAAAACACTTGGCAATATCACTCAAGCTAGAATATCGCTATTAAGCACTATTGGAATTGATTTAATTGGTACAGATAAGAAATATGAAAATATTATTGAAGAGTTTATTAAATCTCATGCTTAAAAACAATTAATTTATATTGTTTTAATAGTTGTGTAAATTTCTATTTTGAAAATAACCATTAATATTATATGATTAAGCCACAAAAAGCTATATTTTCTCCGGTAGGAGTTAAGCTATTTCAAATTTTAGGCTATGCCTCTTGAAAATATTGTAAATTAATATGAAAATTTCAAT
>NZ_JAHLEC010000055.1 GCF_018861705.1 Clostridium psychrophilum
AAAGCCTTTTTGTCATACCTGCTATTATTTCACTTATAGTATTACATCCAAATAAATACTTTTGTTGCTCAAATATGGGAATTGTTAATTATTGTTTTCCGAGTACACTCAATACAGTTAATATGCTTGTTATATATAATAGACTTTTCGATTTCATCAGAAATCCTCCTTGTTAGTAATAATAATTTTTATTTAGATTTAGTGTAACCAAAATAATAAAAATTTATTAAACTAATCTGCCTTTTTATATTATTCATGCCATTGTCAGAAAGGCTCAAGTGAATGTTCTTATGAATTTAGTAATTGCAAAAGGTATTTAAATATCTGCGAATGGCGCTTTGACTTGTAAAAAAGATTCTAAAGTAGTTACTACTGAGGCTAGTATAATTACTGTAGCTTAATAAAAGGCGCCCCAATAATGGGCACCTTTTGTAATAATTTTCATTAAATACTAATTTATTTATAAGAATAGGATTATCACCTATTCTACGACAGTTTCATAGATATATTTTACCCCATAGCATAACCACACTATTATCAATATTGGAAAGAATATAAAATAGTCTTTCATAATTATCCCCCTTAAAAGTTTTATTATTTATGTCCTATATCTTATATCATAATTAATTTCTTTTTTATTTGTTCAGTTTTCACCTATCTATTTAATATGAAATTTTCATTCATATTTTTTAATTGCCTTATTATATAATTCAATAATAAATAAAAGATTCCTCTAAATATCGTATCCTATAATTCCTTTTAAAACGACAATCTTCTTTTGAATTTCAAACAAACCATACAATATATTTTACCGCACAAACTATCACATCGTCATATCTATTAAGTGAAAACAAAATATAAAGGAGTGATTGGCATGGCAGTTATATCAACAAAGGTATCAAGTGCATTAAAACTTACAATGAAGGTAGGGGTGGACATCAATGGCAAAGACAAATTTGCAACAAAAGTATTAGGTAACCTAAAAGTCACTGCACTAGATGAGGACATATTTGCAATAGGACAAGCTATCTCTAACATGAAAACTTACCCATTATTCGGACTAGACAGACAAGATCAATGCAGCTTAGTTACAGAATAGGCTAAGTATATTCAATATATCGTTTTAAAATTAAATATTAGAATCTAATAATTTATACGAGGAGGACAATTAATATGCATAATTTAGTTATGAGATTTTTAACAAATACAGAGGGTAAGTATTTTTCTTTAACTGTAGATGACATCAAATCAGATGAAAATGGGTTTGCCATTGTCACAGAGGCTGAAGTAAATGCTCTTATGGATTTAGTAATTGCAAAAAGTATTTTCATATCTACAAATGGTGCTTTGACTGGTAAAAAAGATGCTAAAGTAGTTACTACCGATACTAATGTAGTTGCTGTAGCTTAAAAACAGATTATAGATTTGAATATAAAAAAGTTGTATAAGCTTTAGCTTATGCAACTCTTTTTTAATTTATTTTATGTTTTTTTCTTATCCCCTTATTTGAATAAATTTATATTAAAATCTTATGCAAGTTAAATTGCTCCATGCTGGAGAATATACTTTTGTAGATGCATTACCTTTATAAGCTCTTACTTTATAATAATAGTAATGGCCTTTAGCTACTGAATTTACAAAAGATGAGTTTGAAGTCGTTGCAACTTTAATATATTTACCTTTATATGCTGTAGATCTATATACTTCATAGCCTGTTGCTCCTGCTGCTCTTGTCCATACTAATTTAACACATTTAGAGTTATATTTAGTAACTTTAGCTTTTGTAGGACTTGCTGGTGCAGTCATTTTAGTTGATATGTTGTAAACTAATGTCTTACTTTTTAATGTAGTATTACCTACAAATTTAACTGAATAAAGTCTAACTTGATAAGCAGTATTGCTTTTAAGATAACTAAACTTAAAAGTTGTTAAATCATTCCCATCACCACAAACGGATGCTCCTTTTGCAGTATAGATACCAAGTTGAGTTCCTGATGCCCCACTTGCTTTGTGTAAATTAATCGTAATAACACTAGAGGTAGATGTTACTTTTACTGATGTAGGTACCCCTAATGTTGCTGCGTTTGCAATGCTTGAAAAACCTGCAAACATCATACTTACTGTTAATACTGATGTCATTAAATAACTTTTAATATTTTTCATTTTAATACTCCTTCGCACTGTTAATTAGTGCCACTTTATTTTGTTGCTTTGGATCATAGAAAGACTTTTGTTAACTGTGTATTATATAATTCTCATATAAGCTATCCATTTTTTAAATGCTATCTTGTTAAAGTTATTTTTCTAAAAGATTGTTTTAACAAAAATTTAATATAGTTTTACTACTTCTATATTGTTCCTATATTGTTATATTGTTTCACTTGTTATTTTATAATATCTTAAGGATTTTTACCATATAAATTTTATATTTCTATAATAAAATTTTCTGTAGGCACAACCAATCTAATTCTCCTTAACACACTATTCAAACTGTTGCTATGATTATTTTAATCATAGGTGCTGACAACACCCATAGACACATATGCATCTTATATATTCTTTTAATTTACTCACCTCTTATTAATTTTAGGCGATAAAAATACCAAGTAGATAGTTTATTTAAGCTATCTACCTGGTATTTTTAATGCACTATAATACACTCTTATGTAATAATTCCATCTTTTATTTCAATAATCCTGTCTGTTTTTTTTGCTATTCTCTCATCATGAGTTATTATTATAAAAGTAGTTCCAATACTTTTATTTATATCTCTAAATATATTGTATATAGCTTCTGACGAATGAGAATCCAAATTTCCTGTAGGCTCATCTGCAAGTATTATTTTAGGGCTATTCATAAGTGCTCTTGCAATTGCAACCCTTTGTTGCTGGCCACCCGACAAATCATACACTTTATTTTTATTAACATTTGGCAATCCAACTAATTCAAGAAGTTCTTTTGCTTTCTCACGAGTCTTTCTACCAATAAAATTACTCTTTATAGTTCGTGGCATTAGGACATTTTCAATGGCATTAAACTCAGGTAATAAATAATGAAATTGAAATACAAAACCTATGTCTTTATTTCTAATAGCCGCCAAAGACCTTCTACTCATTTTATCTATTCTTTTACCCTCAATCTGTACTTGTCCACTTGTAGGCCTGTCGAGCATTCCTATTATATTTAATAATGTGGTTTTACCGCTACCTGATTCTCCTACAATAGAATTAAACGAACCCTTACCAATAGATAAATTTATATCCTTTAATACTTGTGTTTTCACTCTTCTTCCATAAATCTTATTGATATTTTTAAGTTCTATAATGCTATCCATTTTTTATGACCTCCACAGGAGTTAATTTAAAGGACTTTATAGCTGGAAAAAATGCTGCTAAAGTTGATGCCATTATATCAATAATACACAATTTAATTATAAAACTATAATCTATAATTATAGTAACTATAGGCTTTCCATCTGATGAAACTATATATCTATTAAATGCTTTTATATATAGATAAGTTAAAGCCACGCCTATGCCAGTACCAACTATGCCTAATATAAAAGCTTGGGTTATAAATATAAAACCAGCTGATTCATCTTTTATGCCCATGGCCTTTAAAATTCCTATTTGCTTATATTTCTGAACTACACTTATACTCATTATACTTATAATGCTTAAAATAGCTGCAATCATTACGCTAAGTTGAATTACAATACTACATACTTTTTCACCCATTATGGCACTTACTAATAGTTTATTTTGATTTTTCCAATTTTCTATCTTTAAATTTTTGTCTTTTAGCCCATTTTCTATTTTACTTGCAATATAATCTGCATTATAAGGATCACTTGTATATAATTCCATAGAACTTGCCGCATCTCCAAAACCAGCTAAATCTTGAGCAGCTTTTAAATCTGTAATAACTAAAGTTTTATTAACCTTAATTGTGTCAAAATCATAAAATCCTACCACTTTTAGACTAACTTTTCTTTTATCCGCAGTTACTATATTGATATTATCTTTTATTTTTAATCCTAATTTTTCACCAAGTTCTTTTCCTATCAAAACTTCATTAGGATTTTCAAGAGTTTTGCCCTCATAAATTTTATTTTTTATATTATATAATAGATTCAAATCTTTAAAAACGAACCCTCTAATTTGCGCAGGTTCAGTCATATCATGAGCATTAATAGATGCATTACACTCAACTACTGGTGCCACTGATATTATTTTATTGTCCAATTTTTTAATTTTAGCTTCCTTGTCGTGGTAATTCTCTATTATATTATTCTTAGGATAAATTGTTATATGAGCTGAATTGCCAACCACCTTATCAAGCAATGAAGTTTCAAGTCCCTTGCTTAATAACCCAACAAACATTTGTACCGAAATGCCTATAGCAATACCTAAAATAATTACTAATGTTTGAATCTTACTGTTTACTAAAAATCTCCAGGCTATTTTTAATGCAGTAAACATATGTCTAGCCTCCACTTTGTTTTATCTTTTGACGCACTTATAATTAATTTTCTTTATCATGTTCTGATATCTATACTATCATAGGGTATCATACTTTTATGTATATAAACAATTAATTTTCCAATTTTCGACTATTTATGCTATCTAACATTAGCTTTTAAAAATGCTATTCCCACATCCAGTTAACATTAATGCCAGTGCCATAAATATTATTATGATTTTTGTTTTTTTCATAGTTTCTCCCATTAGTATACATTTTTAATTGTTATTTTATATTTTCTATTCAAATTTCACTCTATAACTCATTCGAAAAATAAGAAAACTACTAAATCAATAAATATAAATTTAGTAGTTTTTTATTTTAATAAATTTATATTAGAATCTTATACAAGTTAAATTACTCCATGCATTAGAATATACTCTTGTATGATAAGTAGCTTTATAACTTTTAACACAAGAACTAATGTGGTTTAATTTTCTATCTCCCAATAATAAAAACCTTAATTCCCATTTTTCTAGGAATCAAGGTTTTTTATTTATCATACAGTTTATAATCTTTATGATTCTAATTCTATTCTAATAATTAATGAAAGAATTTGAAGAAGGACCACAAGACATCCTCCAAACCTATATGTAAAAAATTACTGTATAGATTTAGAATTTATGCTGCTTTTATTGTGGATTAGGAGTCCCACATTCAGGACAGAACTTTGTACTAGCTTCTAACTCGCAATGACAATTTGAACATTCATGTTTAATAATCATAGAAGATCCACATTCAGGACAAAACTTTGTGCCCTGAGGTACCGATGATTTGCAATTTGGACATTCTAATGCTAATTTTGAGCCACAAGAATCACAAAATTTGCTTGTAGATAAATTGGGAGCCTTACAATTGGGGCATAAAATTTCATTGCTTTTTAATGTTTTATTTGCACCCATAGAAATTGTAACGTTTTTTCCTCCACTCATTAAAAATTGTTCTATAAAAGTAAAAACTTCATCTGGTAATTTTTTTTGAGCAAAAGCACCAATTGCAGCAGTAACAGCCAGTGGGGCAAATATTAACATACCTACTGTTGCGGCACCTGCTTTATCAATCCACTTACCAGATCCAACGTTAACCGTAACCATATCCCCAGAAAGGAATAGTTGTACTTGAATAGCTGAATCCATCCCAACGAACTTTTTCCAACCATCGGCTTGCTTTGCTTGTATAAGATACCCTTCAGGCGTTTTCATTCCTTCTGCATATAAGTTTTTCTTATCTCGAAGGAACCCTTCAATTCCACGTCCTAATGATTCTATATCCACACAATCAACTAACTTAAATAACTTTGAATCTGCCATAGTTAATCCCCCTAAATATTATTATATTTACAAGCAAATAATACCATATACCCCAATACATTTCAATACAAAATATAAGTAAAATTATTATATTAATTAACAAATTTATCTAAATTGCCAGTAAAATAATTGCTTTTTTACAGTTATATCGTATAATTAGAAATGCGATGGTAATTTTGGATAATATAGGTTTAAAACCTTTATGTGAAAGACTCAATTTTTCCTTCATTCGAACTTTATATTATTAAGGAGGTCATAAAAATGTTTTGTAGCAACTGTGGTAAAGAAATGAAACCAGAACAAGCAATCTGCCCAAATTGTGGTACCAAACGTAAACCAGATACTTTTTGTAGTAACTGTGGCAACAAGGTGGATCCAAATGCAAGTAAATGCTTAAAATGTGGATTTGCTATTAAAAAGAACTCGTCTTCTGATTTAGACTTAGGTGGTAAAATTAACAAAACTTACATCTTTAAAAATATTAATCTAATTTTAGCTGTAGTATCTGTTATAATATTATTTCTTCCTATTTTTCAATTAAATGCTTATGAGCTTGGATATGACAATATTTTAAAGATAACAGGATCTGAGTCATTTTTAGGAATGACGTTTACAGATGGAACTGTAATGAGTGGCAGTTTTTTCGCACTACTATTGTTTGCATTTCCAATTTTATTAATAGTTTCTAAATATGTCAAAGAACTTGAAAAATTTAAAAGACCAATAATGCTTATTTCACCTATTGGAAGTATTATATCTTTGTTCATTGTAAAATCCGGCATTTCAAGCAAGATTGCTACTACTATTTCTACTGCCTCTGGATTTTGGTTATACTTAATAATCAGCGTTGCTTTGTTAGTTGTTGGGTATTTTGAATATAAAGATATACCACTAAATAAAAAATCTCTGTCCGATATTATAAACCAAAATACTAAAGCATAAAAAAGTAAAAATTTAGAAATTATATATGAACTATAATCTAACAAAAAGAAAGAGTATAAAATTCAACTTCATACTCTACTATTATTTCAAAAGTACTATAAGAAAGCTTTATCCTATTAATAATGTAGGATAAGCTTCTTTTATTTCTATAGAATGACAAGTCTTGTGATTAATGTTAAGACATTATTCACAAGAGCTAAGAATACTGATTGTATTAGCTATTGTGAAAATTTTTGTACAAGTGATGGATTTGATGGAGAACCCGTAATATGATCAATATTCATTAACCTTTATCTGTCGAAATATAGATAAAAATAAGCTACGATATTTTCTTATATTCAAAGGTATTAACTCGCACTTTGTTGAATGTATATATCAATGTAATTATTTAATGATTTTGGGAAACGAGGAAGTACGTTCTGTATTTGCGCACCTAGAACGTATAGAGTTTATGGTGCAACCCACCCAATCTGTGCAAACAGGTTAGGTTTTATTTTTTTCAAGTTTAATTAAGTCAAATATAAATTAGTATAATCTCTAAAATAATGTACAAAAGAAGGTCTTATAAATGTACTATCATGGACTATTTAAGAAACGAATATCATTAAGGAAAGGCAAGAGATTGCTTACCAAATATTGTAGAGTAAATGGATTTGATGATGATGCTACTCATTGGAAAGAAACTACCCATTCTAGAAATTGGTTTGCATATCACGGCCGATCAAATAGAAGAATATCAAATAATTGGGTATCTTATCACCCCATTAGAGGAAATGATAAATACACTGTATGGATTGATTTAGTATCTGAAGAAATTACAGAGATTTTAAGAGAACCAGCTTAGCTCTGTTCTGCCATTCGGTAAGCTCAATTGAACAGTTGAACGTGGTTACCTAAAATATGAACATAATTAAAGAAAGAGGGTTTGCTATAAAAATGCAGAGCCTTTTTATTTTGCTTAATTTAATTTTTCATGTGAAATCAAAAATAAATTAATAAAATGTCCGAATTTATGAGCTTTTTGTAATATATTCGGATATTATATAAATAGGGATTTACTAAACTTCAAAACTCTGTCGTTTATAATAAAATAATACAAATTATTATATACGAACTAATTGTCTATGTCATACAAATCTTTAACAACATTTTGGAAGATTCAAGTCTGCCATCTTCTATAAGTAGCAGCTGTCTAGCCTAGGCAAATTGCTTTGGTGGCAGTCTAAATCTGCTTCCAAAGTTGTTAATATTGCAGCGACCCAGGAGATGATTTAAGGTTTATGAATTAAGTATGTCTCTAAAAAATGTTTATAATCTAGGGGGAAGTCTTAATGAGAAAAGGACACGGAAATCATATCATATGTTTTATATTCGCTTTTTTACTATCATTCATGAACATGCAGGTATTTGCGAGCACATTAGTTCGCGTAAGTAACGTAAGTATAAATAAAACTACAGACACTTTAAACGTAGGGCAAACAGATACTATAAGGGCAACATTTACACCCGCAAACGCTACAAACAGAGGCGTAAAATGGACGTCTTCGAATACTACAATAGCAACAATAGATATTTGGGGTAAAGTAACACCATTAAAAGCAGGAATCGTAACTATTACAGGAACAACAGTCGATAAAGGATTAAAAATTTCTTGCAAAGTGACCGTTAACCCTATTCCAGTAGTTAGTGTTAGTATAAATAAAACTACAGACACTTTAAACGTAGGGCAAACAGATACTATAAGGGCAACATTTACACCCGCAAACGCTACAAACAGAGGCGTAAAATGGACGTCTTCGAATACTACAATAGCAACAATAGATATTTGGGGTAAAGTAACACCATTAAAAGCAGGAATCGTAACTATTACAGGAACAACAGTCGATAAAGGATTAAAAATTTCTTGCAAAGTGACCGTTAACCCTATTCCAGTAGTTAGTGTTAGTATAAATAAAACTACAGATACTTTAAACGTAGGGCAAACAGATACTATTAAGGCAACATTTACACCAGCCAATGCTACACACAGAGGTGTAAAATGGACATCTTCAGACACTTCGATAGCAACAGTAGATATTTGGGGTAAAGTAACACCATTAAAGGCAGGAACTGTAACTATCACAGGAATAACTGTTGATAAAGGGTTAAAAATTTCTTGCAAAGTCACCGTTAAACCTATTCCAGTAGTTAGTGTTAGTATAAATAAAACTACAGATGCTTTAACAGTATGGCAAACAGATACTATAAAGGCAACATTTACACCTGCTAATGCAACTAATAGATCTGTTAAATGGAGGTCTTCAGATACTACAATAGCAACAGTAGATATTTGGGGTAAAGTAACATCTTTAAAGGCAGGAACTGCAACTATTACAGGAATAACTGTTGATGGAAATAAAACTGTAACGTGTTTAGTAACTGTAACTAATGCAAATATCAAAGGAATTGATGTATCACAATGGCAGAAAACAATAAACTGGGGATTAGTAAAAAGTGATGGTGTTAAATTTGCAATGATAAGGTCATCTTATGGAAATAGCATTGATCCTATGTATGAAACTAATTATAAAGCAGCTAAATCAAATGGGATTGCAGTAGGCGCTTATCATTACAGCTATGCTACAACAGTAACTCAAGCTACTAAAGAAGCAAACTTCTTTATAAGTCAATTGAAAGGAAAGCAGTTTGATTATCCAGTAACCGTGGATGTGGAAGATCCATCTCAAGAAAGTGTTGACCAGGAAACGCTGACGAACATATCACTTACTTATCTGAATCTGCTTAAACAAGCAGGATACTATCCTATGATATATACCAGCAAGTACTGGTTTACATCAGTCTTAGATGATACACTACTTACTTCTTATGATCACTGGGTAGCACAATATGCGAATTCCAATACATATACAGGTACAGTTAGGATGTGGCAGTATAGTTCAACAGGCACAGTAAAAGGAATAACTACCAGTGTGGATATGGACACTTCGCTCGTTGATTATGCACCTCAAATAAAGTTACTTCATTTAAATGGGTTTTAAATTAAAATACGATAAAGAGGAGGATTATGATGATATCAACATTTAAAAAAGTCTTAAAAGTTTTGCCAATACCAGCCTTAATTTTAACTATTATGGTAGGATGCTCAAGCGCACCTAAATCTGCAACTAAAAATACAAATAGTACAGTAAAGAGTACGGTAAATAATACAGGTACCACAAAAAATGCAGCAAATAATACAACTACTAACCAACCAGCAGGTAAACTTGTTAAGAATACCTCAAATATAGAAAATACTTCACAGAAAACACTTATTACAAATGTTTTCAACTTAGCAAAACAAGGAAAAGTCATTAACTCTGATTTTTCTGCTAAAACTACTGATATTGATACTGTATACAAAAAGTTAGGAAAAGCAGACAAAATCGATTATGTAGCAAAGGCTAAAGGAAATTATGCTACGTTCACAAAATACAAACTAGTTTTCGGATTTAACAAAGGATCTCAAATTTTTGAAGTCAGATCTTTTGATGATAAAATTAGTAAAGTTTCTCTTTCTATGGTAAAGAAGACATTGGGATCTCCTGCATATGATGTAAAATCTAATGGGCAGGTAATTATTGGGTACAAAACGGGTCAAGAGTATAAACTATTACTAGTATTCAACGACTCATCAAAAAGTAATAGTGATCCTCTAATTGACCACTATTCTGTCCTATATCCTAAAGGTACAGTTAATTCAATGGCTAATGATTCTGGACGAGAGTGGTAAAAACTTACTAATTAACAAACAATTTTACAGTTGAACGTGATTATCTATAATATAGAAATAATTAAAAGAAAAGGGTTTGCTATAAAAAAATGCAGAGCCTTTTTCATTTACTTAATTTAATTCTTCATGTAAAAATCAAAAAATAAGTTAACATATCTCCCTAATATATGATCTTTTTTCAAAAAAATAGGTTATTATATAAATAGATATTTACTAAATTTCAAAACTTTGTAGTTTATAATCTAGGGGGACGTCTTAATGAGAAAAAGACAAGGGAATCATATCATATGTTTTATATTTGCTTTTTTACTATTATTCATGAATATGCAGGTATTTGCACACACCGTAGTTGGTGTAAGCGCAGTAAAACGCGTAAGTAAAGTAAGTATAAATAAAACTACTGATACCTTAATAGTAGGACAAACAGATACTATAAGGGCAAAGTTTACACCAGCCAATGCAACTAATAGAGCTGTAAAATGGACATCTTCAGATAATACAGTAGCAACAATAAATATTTGGGGTAAAGTAACATCTTTAAAGGCAGGAATCGTGACTATTACGGGAATAACGGTTGATAAAGGATTAAAAATTTCTTGCAAAGTTACCGTTAAACCTATTCCAGTAGTTAGTGTACGTATAAATAAAACTACTGATACCTTAATAGTAGGTCAAAACGATACTATAAAGGCAAAATTTACACCAGCCAATACACCAAATAGAGCTGTAAAATGGACATCTTCAGATACCAGAGTAGCAACTGTAGATATTTGGGGTAAAGTAACCTCTTTAAAGTCAGGAACTACAAATATTACAGGAATAACAGTTGAAAAAAAATTGAAAGTTTCCTGTAAGGTCATTGTTAAAACTATTCCAGTAGTTAGTGTACGTATAAATAAAACTACAGATGCTTTAACAGTATGGCAAACAGATACAATAAAAGCAACATTCTCGCCTGCTAATGCAACAAATAGAGGGGTAAAATGGACATCAACAGACACTACAATCGCAGCAGTAGATATTTGGGGTAAAGTAACATCTTTAAAACCGGGTACTGTAACTATTACAGGCATAACAGTTGATGGAAGTAAAACTTTAAAGTGTTTAGTAACTGTAACTAATGCAAATATCAAAGGAATTGATGTATCCCAGTGGCAGGGAACAATAAACTGGAAATTAGTAAAAAGTGACGGCGTAAAATTTGCTATGCTAAGATCATCTTATGGAGATGGTACTAGCAAATATACAAACAATGGCGTTGATACTATGTTTAAAACTAATTATGCTAAAGCTAAAGCTAATGGAATTGCGGTAGGTGCTTATCATTACAGCTATGCTACAACAGTAACTCAAGCTACTAAAGAAGCAAACTTCCTTATAAAAGAATTGAAAGGAAAGCGGTTTGATTATCCAATATCCGTGGATTTGGAAAATTCATGTCAAGGCGCCCTTGGCATGAAAAAGCTGACTAGCATTGCACTTACTTACATGAATATACTTAAACACGCAGGATACTACCCCATGATATATACTGACAAATACTGGTTTACATCATTCTTAGATGATAAAATGCTTGCATCTTATGACCACTGGCTGGCACAGTATGGGACTTCTATTACCTATACAGGTACAGTAAGAATGTGGCAGTATACTTCAACTGGCACTGTAAAAGGAATAAATCGAAAGGTAGATATGGACATTTCATTAGTTGATTATGCAACTCAAATACGGTTACTTCATCTAAATGGATTTTAAACTAAAATACAGTTAATTCAATGGCTAATGATTCTAATTAGGTACAACCCACATACAGGTAACAATAAGCCACATCGTGGAAATAATATCCATGATGTGGCCTATTGTTAATGCATCTTCTTCGAAGCTGTTGCAGCGACCCAGGAGATGATTTAATAGAACATTACAATTTATAAAGCAGTAGTAGTGTTATGTTTTTTAACCTTTGAACTTCCAATTATGAATTTTAAAATCTTTGTTTTCTTGATTACATATGAAATCCCAAGCGAACCAAATAAAATAATAATAAACATTGATGGCACCACTAAAAACGGTGAAATATCTTTATCTGCAATATACTTTAACATTATGTAAATCAATGGGGAATGAAAAAGATAGATTGCGAAACTTTCTTTATCTAAAAACTTTAAAGTTTTGTTACTATTTAAGCTTTTATATTTATTGCTTATTAATGATAAAACTAAAAAGTAAAAAAGCGTACCACAAACATTACACAATAAAAGAATTGAATTTTTAGATAATGTACCTACTATATTATCATTAGAGATTTTAAAGGATACAATTAAAAATAAAAGTTGTAAAATAAATAACATTACAATTTTAACTATGTTCTTTTTTCCTTTGAAAAAACTCACAAAATCTTTCTCATAGTTTCTAACTATATAACCCAAATAAAAGAACATAAAATAATGTATTGAGATTGAAATTTGGAATACGTTCGGAAATTTGTAGCTAATTATATTTGCACAAGCAATAATAGCAAAGCTAGCCGGTACACCCATTTTGTTAATTATAGCCTCGAATAAATAAAAAACTATAAATATCTCAAATATAGCTAATAAATACCATAGATGTCCAGCATCTAACCCTGTAAGAATGTATTTATAAATTATTTTGAATACATTATACCCGTGATAACCTTTATAATCAGTCATTATTCTAATTGGTAATACGTACATAATCGCGACACAAATATATGGTACTAATAACCTTTTTATTTTATCAAATGAAAATTTACCTAGCTTTTTATATTTTCCGCACTCTTTCCTACAATAATAATACATATACCCTGAAATAAAAATGAACAAAGGCATTTGAAAAGTGTCAATATAAATCTTTAATGAATTAAAAAAGCTTGATTTAACAAGAGGAGTATAAATTCCCCAGTTGTATTGATAAACAACCATACTATGTCCTAAAACAACTATTAAAATAGCAAACGTTCTTAGTAAGGATATATTATTTAGATATCCCTTTTCCTTTTGGATTTCCATTAAGTTGTCCTCCCTAAATTATATCAACATATTTTCCTATTCTATCTTATCTATTACAGCTGTATCGTTCACTTTCGTAACCTTCTTTGAAAATCCTTTTCCTAATATAAATGGCATGTAATTGTTAATTACATAAATTATTGGAATCATAACTATCATAGTTATCCCAACATGTATTATGCCATTTAGTGTTACTATGTATGATTTTTGACTAGTGAAAAAACTAATATGTGTTATTAATTTATCTATAATAGGATATAGTATCATTTGATGGAAAGCCATAAATATTATACTATTTTTACCTACATATATTAATACCCTTGATTTTGGTAGTAATCTGCAAAAAATCACTGATGCCATAATTCCACAAAATGCTGATGTAAAGAATAAAAAATAATTCCCATATCTACTAGCTGACATGTCTATTCCTGCATTTAAATAACGAATATTTAAATGTCCTATAAGTACATTAGCAATCAAAAATAAAAACAAATATTTTATACTAACAAGCTTACTTACTTTGTTTTCTATACCTCTAATTAAATAACCTATTCCGTAAAATACTACAGCGAAAAAGGATACATCAATACTCCAAGGTAATGGTTTTTTAATATAAATGTTATATACACATGCGATAATTGCACTAACTATTAAACATATTATTATTTTCTTTTTATCATTTTTAGTATATTTTACTATTAAGAAAAACATCAATTCGGCCATAAACAAGCAAACTATAAACCACAAAGTTCCATTGTGCAAAGTACCGTTATTGAATCTTAATGGTATGATTGTCCCAATTAATGATTTTAATGGACTAACATTTTGTTTATTGTTGGCTACAAAAAAATAGATATACTCAATAAAAGAAAAACAAAAATATGGTATACCTATAGTTATAAATCTTTTCTTAAAAAAAGCCGCAAAATTATTATATTTCACATTAGAAAATAAGTATCCTGACATAAAGAAAAATAATGGCAAATGAAAGGTGTATATCTCTGCCTGAACACTCGACGAAAATGGAGCATGTCCAAACATAACTAATATCATTGCGAAACCCTTCGCCATATCAATCCAATTTAACCTCTTTGTTTTCATGTAATTAAATCCTCCCTATTATAACAATATTATTTACATACTATCATATAGAAAAGAGGTATAAAGATTAACTTAAGTCGGTTTGCTCTGTCTTTTTCCTATTAACCGACAATATCTGCGTTTTTTCTTAAGTATTCACCTAATTTACATTATTAGCAAGGTACATAGTTACTTTAACAACATTTTGGAAACTTCAAGTCTGCCATCTTCTATAAGTGGCAGTTGTCTAGCCTAGAAAAATTGATTTGGTGGCAGTCTAAATCTGCTTTCAAAGGTTGTCGCAGCTCCATAGAGGAGATGATTCATCTTCTTCGAAGCTGTTCTTCTTCAAAGCTGTTGTAGCTCCACAGGAGATGATTTAATTTGTAGGAAGAACGAATAAAGGTAATTTTTTGAATTTTTTTCAGCTTTTCTCTTCAAAACTCCTTATATATTTGATATTATATACTTAATTGATTTTTAACATCTTCTTATTCTGTTTTCCAGTTTCATCACTGAAATCATAAATAATTATTAATATTAATTGGGGGAATTACATTGATTCGATATAAAAAAATACCATATATACGGCTTATTCCAATAATTATAATCACATTATTCCTTTATAGAATAATAAATAACATTGAAAACATAGGTTCAATAGTTCAAAAGATTTCCTCTTTGCTTAGTTATTTTATTTGGGGTTTTGTTATAGCTTATTTAATTAATCCACTTATGGTATACATTGAAAAGAAAACAAAAATGAAAAGAATTTATAGTATAAGTTTGATTTATACATTACTTATAGGTCTTATAATCTTAATAGTTACTTTGGTCACTCCTAATGTTATTCAAAGTGTCACTGATTTATTTAATAATATTCCTCAATATGCAAATAAAACATATAACTGGGCTACTACTATTCTGACTAAAAATAAACTGTTAAACCAATTAGATGTTAGCTCTTACTTAAAAATTTATCTCAATACTTTTAACAATGATATATCTACATATTTTACTCCAGGTTTTCAAATTATAATTGATAAATTAGTGGGCTTGAGTTCATTCTTTGTTAAATTAGTATCTGGAACTGTAATATCAATTTACTTTTTGATAGACAAAGAACCTATTATTTTTAATCTTAAGAAATTTACTTATGCTGTTTTTAATGAAACTCTTACTATTAGAATAGGTAATTTAGTCAAATTAATTAATAGTATCTTTAACCAATTCTTTGTTGGAAAAATAATTGATTCTATTATTTTTTCTATTATTACTTTAATTGGACTTGTGATACTAAAAATACCTTATGCCCTGCCGTTTAGTTTAGTAATAGGTGTAACAAATATGATTCCTTACTTTGGTATCATTATATCAATGGTTCCTATTGCTCTAATAACATTATTCTTTAGTCCAGTAAAATCTTTAGAATTTATAATATTTATTGCAATCATAAGTAATATTGATGGTTGGTTCATATCTCCGAAAATTGTTGGACATAAAGTAGGGCTTAGTCCAATACTTATAATACTAGGAATTGTTCTAGGTGGAGGACTTTTCGGTATTTTAGGAATGATACTAGGTATTCCAACTATAGCGTTAATTAAGACCTTATTAGAGCGCTTTATGGATAGAAGAACTAAAGATAAACAGTTTCAATAATTTTCAATAAGTATATTTTGAATCTATAACATACTACTCAAAACTGTTATGGCTTCAGAATGATGGCTTTCATAACTTAAACAAATCAATCATATTATAATATTGTATAACAAAATCAGGAGGCTATATTTTGTATTATAATATGAATACTTATTATTCACAGTTTTTCAGAATAAACTCGTTAAACGATAAGATAGTTGAGGCTATGAAAGCTGAAAGACATGATAGAGTAAAATATCAAGAAATGATGAAAATGTCCACTGACCCTGCTGTCATTAAACAGATTAAGTTTGCTTATGATGATGAAATTAAACATTATGGATTGTTTAGCCAAATATATTATCAACTTACAGGTAAAAGATTAGACATTCCTATCCCAACCAATGTTGAAAAATATAACACTCTTATGGAAGCAGTTCAAAGCAGTATTGAAGGAGAAAGTGAAGCTGTAGACGCTTATAGAGAAATTTTTGCACTCCTGCCAAATAGACAGATGAGAGATACTGTCTTTGAAATTATTACCGATGAACAAGAACACTTTGGAAGGTTTATTTATTTGTACTCAATGATAAAATAATTTTAAGATATAGTGAAAATAAAAAAAGGCGTCTGCACGCCTTTTAGTAAAAAAATAGCACTTAGATTTATTTTTCAAAAGTTCCTTTAACTATTGCCTCTCCCTTAGACACCATTTCTACCCCTTTAGCAAATACAGTATCTATAGTTAACACATCCTTGTTAACTATTACAAGATCAGCATCCTTGCCCACCTTCACAACTCCTTTATTATACAATTTTAGATTCGCAGCTACATTTGAAGTAATCACTTTCAGTGCGACTTCTAGGTCTACACCATCCTTAAGTACTGCATCTCTAGCCTCTATATACAAAGACTTAGTAGACCCAATTCCGAGTCCTATAAATTCCCTCTTTTTATTAAAAATAGGCAAACTTCCTTGTCCATCAGAAGTAAATTGAATTTGTTCTATAGGTATTTTTTTTTCTAATGCCATCTTAAGTCCTCTGCTTGCTTTGACTTCATCTTTCTCAAGATGATCTGGATCAGAACTAGTAGTCAAATCAATAATTCCACCCAGTTTGGCAAACTCTATTCCTGCATCAAACAGAAAAGTACTTCTATTAATATGAGTTGGTATAACCTGTTTAATAGGTATTTCTGTTTCCTTAATCATTCTTATTAAGTATTCCAGTCTTCGCTTTCCCGACCCAAGATACACATTCACAACTCCAGCTTTACCTGAAAGCAATCCACCTACTCTAGCCTCTGCTACTACTTTTATAAAATCATCATAAGTAGGTTGCGCGGACCTATGGTCTGATAAAGCTATCTCACCAACACCAATAATTTTATCTATAAGCATAATATCAGATCGACAGCTACCTGTAATAGTATTTACAGGTATTTCATAAGAGCCTGTGTACATATAAGTACTAATGCCTTCCTCCTCAAGCGCTCTTGCCTTAGCAAGAACTCCTTTCACATCTCTGCATACCCCATCAGTCCCTAAGCAAGCTACTACTGTTGTAATGCCACCAACTGTAATATCAGAAAGTTGGATTTCAGGTGTTCTAGTCTTAAAACTACCTTCACCTCCTCCTCCTGTAATATGCACATGGCATCTATAAATCCTGGAAACACCAGTTTACCTTCTGCATCAATTACTCGTATCTGTGTAAAATCTTGTGGAATGGATACACTTTTAACAATAGCCTCTATTTTCCCTCCTGCAATAATTACATCCCTTTTTCCTATGTACTCTGGCGCATAGATTTCACCGTTTTTAATTATTGTAATCATAAAATTTCTCCTCCAATTTTTTATAACAACCTCTGCGATATTATAAACAGAAAGCTTTCATATCCTCGAGCCATTAGTATATGCAAAGAGGAATATTATTATTTACAGCTCCTGTAAAGCTGATTAACAGCTCTGAAAGAGATGATTACAGTAAAATAATTTAAACTATTGTTAGTAATTAATAGATATGTGCTATATTATTTGCTATAATTAATTAAAAAATAAAGGAGCTCTCATATGCAAGCAATAAAACAATTATGGAATAGAGAATCATTAATGAAAATACTTTTACTCGTAACTATAGTATTTTTTTTATTTTTAATAAGATCTATACTAGATTTGATTCTATTAACTTTTATGATTACTTATTTAGTCAATAGTATGCAAAGTTTATTAGTTAATCAAATTAACAAAGTTACAAAAGTCAATCCAACCATTATAACTATATTTATATATGTGTTTCTAATAGTAACTATTGCTCTTCTAGCAGTAAAATATATACCGCTTGCTATATCTGAAAGCATACTTGTTTTAAATAAAATGGATTATATTCAAGACACAAAAAGTACTTTAGGCTCTCTGTCATATTTATCACCAATAATAAATAGAATTGACTTCGCAAGTTATGCTAAATCTGGCATTCAAAATATTATGCTTTTTGTAACCGCTTTAGGCAAAGGTAGCGTAAATACTTTTCTTGCAATTCTACTAAGTTTAGTGTTTATCCTGCAAAAAGATAGTATTTTGAAATTTGTGCACAAGCTTAAACATAGTAAAATAGCTGGAGCTTATGATTATTTTCAATACTTTGGTAATAATTTTCTAAATTCTTTTGGTAAAGTTATTCAAGCTCAAATAATGATAGCCATAGTTAATACAGTGCTATCAACCATAGGTCTTACTCTAATGGGCTTTCCTCAATTGTTTGCTCTTGCGTTTATGATATTTATTTTAAGCCTTATACCTGTGGCTGGAGTATTTATTTCTCTAATACCACTATGCTTAATCGCTATTAAAATAGGTGGATTAATTAAAGTGTTATTTGTTCTTATAATGATTTTTATAATTCATGCTGTTGAAAGTTATATTTTGAATCCGAAGTTAATGTCTGATTCAACACATCTTCCAATATTCTTTACATTTGTAACATTAATAGTGTCAGAACATTTTATGGGAATTTGGGGTCTTATACTAGGTATCCCAATATTTATATTCATACTAGATTTAGTTGGAATTGATTTAAACGAAAAAAGTGACTAAAAAAAACCACTAAATTGACAAGTAACCATCAATTTAGCGGTTAAAATATTTAATTAGTACCTTATACTTTATGGCTTAATAACTCTGTATATCAATAGATATAGCAGCCTTCTTAGTTCAAATTATACTGACATGGTATAATTTTTCCATTAATATTTACATAAACAATAATAGATATGCTTTCACTTGAATCTACGTTATCAAATTTAAATAATGCACTAAATGCTGAATTTGCATTTATAACAAGATCTCTATAGGTATTATAAAGATTCCCATTGTCAAATGTTTCAATCTTTTCTATATTAATATTTTTTGCATTAGAATTAGAAAATGTAATACCATAGCTAGTTATACCTCTAAAAATAGTAGTATTTCCAATACTAACACTAGAACCACTACTATTCACGCTATTAACTGTTACCTTTAAACTTGATGCAATTGATCTTACGTTTAAATTAACTTTAGCACTACCTTTATACCCTTCTACAGTTCCAGTATAAGTTACTAGACCTACTTTTGATGTATCAACTGCAGACGAGTCCCAAACTACAGCTTTGTCTACTTTCGTACCATTATTCATATTAACTTCAACAGTTTGAGGTAAAGAATAATTGTCTCCTTCATATACACTGTTACTTATGTCAGTTATACTCTCTATTGCTAAACTTTCAACAGTGACATTGCAAGTAGCTGTCTTACTTCCATCTACTGTAGTTGCTGTAATAATTGTTGTTCCAGCTTTTACTGCTGTTACTTTTCCTATGCTATCTACTGTTGCTATAGCACTATCTGATGATGTCCATGTTATATCTTTATTCCCTGCATTGGTTGGAGTTATTTCTGATGTTAAAGCATCTATATCTCCTACAATTAAATTATCTATAGTCTTATTTAAAGTTATAGAAGCTACTTTTGGATCATTAACTATAACATTGCAAGTAGCTATCTTACTTCCATCTTCAGTAGTTACTGTAATAGTTGCTGTTCCTGCCTTTATTGATGTTACTTTTCCTATGCCATCTACTGTTGCTATAGCACTATCTGATGATTTCCATGTTACATTTTTATTTGCTGCATTACTTGGAGCTATTGTTGATGTTAAATTATCAATCTCTCCAGTTATTAAAGTATCCGTAGTTTTATTTAAAATTACAGAAGAAACTTTAATTGGATCATTAACAGTAACAGCGCAATTAGCTATCTTACTTCCATCAGCTGTAGTTACTGTAATAGTTACAATTCCTGCTTTTACTGCTGTTACTTTTCCTGAATTATCTACTGTTGCTATGGAAACATCTGATGATTTCCATGTTACAACTTTATTTGTTGCATTGCTTGGTGCTATTGTTGATGTTAAATTATCTGTATTTCCTGTAATTAATGTATCTGAAGTTTTATTTAAACTTACAGAAATAACTTTAATTATTGGATTATTAACTGTAACAGAGCAAGTAGCTTTCTTATTGCCATCTGCTGTAGTTGCTGTAATTGTTACTTTTCCTGCACCTACTGCCGTTATTTTTCCTGAATTATCTACTTTTGCAATAGAAGCATCTGATGATGTCCATGTTACATTTTTGTTTGTTGCATTAGTTGGATTTATTGTTGATATTAAAGTATCCGTTGACCCTACTACTAAAATATCTACATTTTTATTTAAATTTACGCTAGCTACTTTAATTGCTGGCTTAGCTTTAACCGTTAATTTGCAATAAACTTTTAATCCTTTATCAGCAGTTGTTCCTGTAATAGTTACAGTTCCTGCTTTCAATGATGTTACTTTACCCCAAATATCAATTTTTGCTATTGTATTGTTTGAAGATGTCCATTTTACACCTCTGTTTGTTGCATTAGCTGGTGTAAATTTTGCTTTTATTGTATCTGTTTGTCCTACTATTAAAGTATCAGTAGTTTTATTTATACTCACTTTACTTACATGAATTACTGGCTTAGCCTTAACAGTTATTTTACAATAAACTTTTAATCCTTTATCAGCAGTTGTTCCTGTAATAGTTACAGTTCCTGCCTTTAATGAAGTTACTTTACCCCAAATATCTATTTTCGCTATTGTAGTGTTTGAAGATGTCCATTTTACACCTCTGTTTGTTGCATTAGCTGGTGTAAATTTTGCTTTTATTGTATCTGTTTGTCCTACTACTAAAGTATCAGTAGTTTTATTTATACTCACTTTACTTACACGAATTACTGGCTTAGCTTTAACAGTTACTTTGCAATAAACTTTTAATCCTTTATCAGCAGTTGTTCCTGTAATAGTTACAGTTCCTGCTTTCAATGAAGTTACTTTACCCCAAATATCTATTTTTGCTATTGTAGTGTTTGTCGATGTCCATTTTACACCTCTGTTTGTTGCATTAGTTGGTGTAAATTTTGCTTTTATTGTATCTGTTTGTCCTACTACTAAAGTATCAGTAGTTTTATTTATACTCACTTTACTTACACGAATTACTGGCTTAGCAAATACCTGAATATTCATGAATACTAGTAAAAACATAAGCAAAAAACATATAATGTGATTTGGCTGTCGTTTTTTCATTAATAATCCCCCCTGTATTTTGAGATAGTGTAAACACTATCTTTGCTTTATTTATTTGAAACCTTGCTATTGCAAGGGTTATAACTGTTTTTAATATAAAAAACAATGACCCCCTCTCTTTTGGTATAATTGTT